>JBAQUG010000511.1:0-6296 GCA_049297395.1 Victivallales bacterium
GTATCGCCCCTATGTTCAACGGGAGGTTGAAAAGCATTTTCAGGGCTATGGCCGCACCGAGGATTTCTGCGAGCGCGGTTGATACGCATGCGAACATCGCGGATATGAGGATCGTGCGCGACAATGACGGCCTGAGATGTTTCGTGGCGGCTTCCGAAATGCATAATCCTGTTGAAATCCCCAGATGCGCCGCATTGTGCTGCAGGAAGATCAGCATTACCGTTGAAAGCGTGACGATCCACAGGAGCGTATATCCGAACTGGGAACCCGCCGCCATGTTGGACGCCCAGTTGCCGGGATCTATGAATCCGACGGTGACGAGCAGTCCCGGCCCTATGTATTTCAGGATCTCGAGCCCAGTGATCCTCGCCGGCCTCGGATCCTTCAGGAAGTTTGTGATGTATTTCCGGAAATCCAAAAACATTTACTCCTAGAAAAACCTCTAATACTAAGTTGCAATCAAAGAGCACGTCAGCAGAGTGACGTGGCTACAACAAATCCAGGCTGTAGCCGCGTCACTCTGCTGACGCGTTCCTTTCCCAAGGACTACAACTCGGCATAAGAATTTGCATATGTCCCGCCACATGTGAATTTTTAGATGTTCCCTAAATTTACTTTTACGAACCATATGCTAGTTTCATATCAATCCAATGAGATAATTTCAAAAGTAGCCAGAATTCAGGCTCCGATAATATGCCATAAGGAATTAAAAATGAAACAAATATCATGCCTTGACTGTTTTAAAGTAAGCTTCGACCCAGAACAATACATGATTTCCGAGAAGTGCCACAGTCCCGGATATCATACGCGCATGCCTGACGGTGCGACTGTCCATCCTACACGGGAATCCCTGCAGTACGCCCTGTGCCTCCTCGATGTCGGCGGGAAAAAGGAAATTCTCCTTGCGGAAAAAGTCTTACGTAAAATCCTCAGCCTCCAGGACACGGATCAGTTCAGCAGGACTTACGGCATATGGTCATGGTTCCTTGAAGAGCCTCTCGATAAGATGGATCCTCCCGACTGGAACTGGGCGGATTTCCTCGGGTCGAGGATGGCGCAGATACTCAAGAATCATTCAAAAAAACTTTCCGCAGGCCTGGTTTGCGAAATCCGCAGTTCACTGGGACACGCCGGATGGAGCATCTTCCGGCGGAATGTGACCCTGGGTTATACCAACATTGCAATAATGGGGGGAGGAGTCACTGCCGCCGCCGGAGAGATTCTGAATGAGCCGCGGCTGCTGGACTTCGGACGCGAACGCCTGCGCAGGGTTGTCGAACTAACCCGGTACAACGGGACATTCTCCGAATACAATAGCCCGACATATACTTTCGTCGCCCTGGAGGAGGCCGAACGGATCCTGGATCTGGTCAAGGACAAGCTGACCCGGAAACATGCGGAAGGCATCCGCAGGTTCGCATGGAATGTCATAGCGGCTCATTTCCATCCCGCGACGCAGCAGTGGACAGGAGCGCAGTCGCGGGCATACAGCGACTACATGTACCCCCAGCTCGTGAAATATCTTTCCGAACAGACGGGAGTGGAGATCAAAACCCATCCCTCTCTCTCCAAATCAAAATCCGGGATGCCGTCGCTGGTTCCGGAACTGCCATGTCCGAAGGAACTGCGAAAAAGGTTCAAGCAGCTCCCGTCAAATCCGCTGGAGTTCAAGACCCGCTTCATCAGGCGCGACGAAAAGAACACCAGGAATTCCTATGGCGACCGTAGCGGAACCACATGGATGGATGATCTTGCTTCCTTGAGTTCTGTGAACCATGAGGACACGTGGACGCAGCGCCGCACGGTCTTCGGACATTGGAAGACGGAATCGGATCCGGCGGTATGCCTGCGCATGCGCTTCCTCCACGACGGAAAGGATTTCGCATCGGCACTTGTGCGAAATTCGCAGAAAGGGCCGCGCGTCCTTTCAGCGATAACCATGGTTTTGAACCGCGGGGATTTCCATCCGCACTTCGATCATCCCAAGGACGATGTATTCCAAGCTGAAGATTTCAGATTGAGATATGAGCTTAAGGGAGAAGGAGTGAAGGTCGGACAAATCGCAAAGGACAAATTTGCTCTTTCCGCAGGCAAATACCGGGCTGTTATTCATACGGCTCCGGGAAAATTCGGCACGAACAGGATCAGATGGGAAATCGGGATGGATAAAGGGCGGGCCTTTGTCGATGCAGTCTGCCACCACGGATCAAAAAAAGTTTTCAACATGGGGACCATGGGTGCGGTCGAACTCGTCGCCGGACTTGAACTGGTGAAGGAAAACCAGGAGCCGTTGACCGGAAATATAAAGATAAAAATGAACAAGAAGGATATCTACACCGCGGAATGGGCCGGCCTGAAACTCGTCGTGCCTGCCACCGCGGACAACTATCCGGAATGACAATTAAGGAAACATGGGAGGTAATTTCAAAAGTACAGGAATTTGGGGCGAGAGCAAAGTAAATATTCACTGAACGAACATAGTTCAGTGAATATTTACAAGGGAAGAACCTTTCCTTAAAAGGTTTTCACCTCCCCGCATTCAGAGTTTTGAAATCGGCTCATGAAAAATATCCTGAAGAAAATAGCAGATTTCCTTGGCGGCCCGTCTGGTCCGCGGTCAGGCTTCATCGAATACCGGATCAAGTGCGGGAAATGCGGCGAGATCGTCACGATAAAGGTCTTTCCCGACAGGGATCTGAATCCCACCTATGAGGATGACGGACCGGCATATGTCCTGAAAAAGGAAGTCATGGACTCGAAATGCTTCCGCATGATCCAGATCGAGATTTCATTCGACGCATCCCGCCGGGAAATCGGAAGGGAGATCACAGGCGGCACATTCGCGGAATGACACCAATGGGGTCTATTTCCCTGTGGGATCCGGCCAGATGACCCCGCAGTCATGTGCGTATTTGAGATTCCTGTAGTACAGGGGGCCACCCTTGTATTTCGGACTGCCACCCTTGTATCCGGGAGTGCCCTTGACGAGCATCCAGTTGTCCACGGAGGAATTGACGAACTGGGGTGGATAGTAGATGTTCCTCTTCGGGTTGCAGTACCTCGATACCATTGTCGGATTCTTCACAACGTCCTCCTCCTTCAACGGCCTGTTCTCGAACTGGAACGAACACAGCCCCTGTTCACCAAAGAAAACCGTGTCGGCGATATCGATCGTCCTATCGGTCCTTATCTCGGATTCCTTCGTTACGCCGTGATCCTTCTGCAGCCTGTTCGCCGACACCCTTCTGCCCTTGTCAGAAAACATGACCGCAAGACTGTCTCCATATATAATGCAGTTGTCCACCTTCAGGTTCCCTCCATCTATCCAGAGCGCCGCGTTCTGGAAAAGCCCCTTCTCCTGGGAGATGATCGTACAATGGCTGAGCATGACGTTGTTCGACTTCTCTATGATCATCCCCCTGGTAAAGCAGTTGTCAAAGGAAATGTTGACCCCTTTCTGGATCCTTGTCTCCAAATCGTTGAAGAAACAGTTTTTCACAAGGATGTTTCCAGAGTTCGGAAGGACTGATATATTGCTCGGAAGAATACTGAGGCCGCCCCTTTCCATCCTTATGTTCGATACCTCCACGGACTGGGCGTTTATCGTGATGTTGTCCTCGAACACGACTCCTTCCTCCCCTATGAGCCTGATCCCAGTGAGACCCAGATTGAACGAACCGGAACTGGGTTTTCTTTCCGGGTTCTTCTTAAGATTGTCGTCCTTTGCGGAAAGGCTGTAGTTGCCCTTCTTGAGGTATATGGTACTGAAATTGTCGGCCTTCTCAAGCATTGAAAGGAGTTCACGTCCGTTCGAAGCCGTATTCTTGCCGCTGGCGGCCTCCTTCTCCTTTTTCTTCTGTTCAGGGCTGAAATGGCTGAAGGCATATTTTTCCAGGGATTCGAGCAGCAGGGTGTTGTCGGCGCACACCTGCGAAGCGGAGAAATCCGACTCGAACGCCCTTATGTCGTCCATGAACTTCTGCGCCTGGACGCCGTCAATCTGCTTCTTGTAGAGCATTTCGCTGAGCTTGTCAGGCTGCGCCGCATCATATTTTATACCGTATTTTTCAAGAAGTCTGTTCAAGGCCGCAGCCGCCTCCAGTTCGGAAAAGACGCCTATGAAAATAATCCCGGTGCCGTAGTGCATCTTCTCGAAGTTCTCATACGCCTTGCCGTAGTCTCCGAGTTCGGCGTACGCCAGCGCCTTGAGCAGGAACTCGTCCCCCTCGGGCTTGCTTCCCAGCTTGAGCCTCAGCGCCTTTTCGGATATTATCTTCTTCTGCAGGTCGGAGCGCAATGTCCTGAACTCGCCTATGTCGACAATGTAGGAGGTTATGCTCTGTCCGACCATCTCATCCCTGGGATTTTTCAGAAGTTCCTTCAGGCCTGAGAGGGTGCCATCGAAATCTCCGGCCGCGATCAATTTAATGTTTTTCTCCAGGACATCGTCCAGGAGCTTCACGGCCTCACCCCTGTTGATTTCGACGATGGACAGGCCGTCGAGAATCTTCCTTGCAATCTCCTTGCGCTGTCTTTTGGTCTCTGCGGCGTAGCTGCCGGAATAGGAATCCAGGAAAAGCACGGCATTGTCCTTTTCATTCTTCTCCAGAAACGGCATTATGGACTTCAAGATCCCGCTGACCGTCTCATCCACCTTTGCCTGCTTCATTTTCTCCAGGCCGAATATCCTCTCATTGATATCTCCAACCAGCTTCGCGTCGTTCGCAAGCACGTATGGCCTCTTCAACTCCTCGTATTTCCTTATCGCCATGTCGAAACCTTCCGGATTGTCTTTCAGGAAATCTCCGATCCCGGCATATTTTTCCTGGATGGAAGAAGGCGGCGGCGAAGTCTTCTGCTTTCCGGTTTCCGGCAGCGGAGCGGCGGGAACCTGCGGCTCCGCAGGCGCATCTTCCATGGACGGCGCTTCAGGTACCACCTGCGGAGGCTGTACGCCGTCCGCCGGCAGGCCATCGGAAGAAAAGAAGATATTATTGACAAGGAATACCGCTGCGACGACACAGAGCAGCATCGAGAATATTGCCAGGACCCTCCAGGTGGCGGCATCGGATAATTCCCGTTTCATCCTCCATCTCCTGTTCACGGCATTGATGTCATCCTTGGCAAACATACGGCCTGTGGCGGTCTTTAGGAGCAGATTCCTGCCGGGCTTGGCAAGATGAAACTTCTTTTCGGATCTTCCAGCCGCGAGCCCCAGGGTCTCATGTACCTTGGTTCTTCCAACAGTCCCGCTATACCCTTTCCATATGTTGAACTTCCTCCTGTATTCAATTATCCGGCATTCCGTCTTCATTTCGGCAAGAATGGCATCGATCCGCGCTATCACCTCGTTCCAGGTCGAAATACGGTGGAGCGGATCAGCCTCCGTCATGGAATTGAGAAGAGTCACAAGAGACATGGAAAGACCTGGCCTGCCCGCAAGCAGACCTGCTGTAAGCGGATCACCTGCCGGTGTTCCGGTGCCATCGTGCTCCGGCGGATGCACGCCGGAAAGCATGAAGCAGAGTAGCCGTCCAAGGGAATATATGTCCAACGCCTGGCTGTCACACTTCCCGTCCCTGATGAATTCCGGGCATACATAGCGGAAATCCCAGATGTTCAGTCCGTCGTCCAGAAGCCGCGTCTCGGAGGCAAGGAACGATGAAACACCGTATCCTGCTATCTTGACTTCGAGGTCGCTGACCACCAGCCTCACACTGTCGGGATTGAGGTTGAGATGCGGGATCTTGTACTTGTTCCACGCCTCGGAAAGGGCTGCGGCCACTTTCCTGGCCACGGTCAGGACATCCACTTCACGGACAGGAGTGTCCAGGGCGAAAGAAGAGACGGTCCTGAGCTTCTTCACATATTCATACGCGAAATAGCTGCGCCCCTCGGTTATGCTGCTGTCGGTCAGAAGCGGAAATTCTTTTATGCCTGAATTCCCGGCCATCTTCACGGCATCGGCGAAGGCCTTGAAACTTGAAACTCTTTTCAGGAAGAAACCGGTCGGTATTTTCAATACGGAATCGACAAGTACCCTGCCCTGCAATATCTGCGCATGGTACGAGTTCCAGAGCAGGTTCGAGGAAATGAGATCCCTTATAATGTACTCTTCAAAGTATCCGCCCGATGAAATCGCAGGCTCGGGGATTATCTGGACGAACTGGCATGCTGGACATTCTACAAGCTCCCCGATGTCCCCGTATCCGGACTGCAGATAGCTCCCGCAATTCACGCATTTGAATATAAACATAATCTTAAAACTCCGTTTTTATACGCTTTCCCTGAGATGC
>JBAQUG010000512.1:0-14455 GCA_049297395.1 Victivallales bacterium
GCGCGTATGTTTCAAGCGGCTCAAGCGGGTTCTATGGCCTGCCCCTTGGTACCGTCTCGTCCTGCCATTTGAACAACAGGGTCTTCCAGGCAGGTTTTGTCGACGGGCATGTGTCGTTTCTCGCCTACAATGAATCAAGACCCAACGATGGAACATCTCCTTACTGGTTCAACCAATGAACGGTTTGCAAAACCACAGGAAAGGGGGCTGGTCAATCCCGGCAGTCGAGACATAAGGAAAACTTGATCGTATAGGAAATTGTATTTACGGATCGCTGGCAACCTGCCGGCATCTTAAGAGCCACCAAGTTGGTGGCGTTCCTTAAAGAATCCCGGCGAAGCCGGTTAAGTTCATGGTAAAAAAACTTTTTCAAACTTCAGGAGGAATGACGATGTGGAACAAAACCTGTTGCTTCAAGATGCTCTCGGTCATCATATGCCTCGCGGCAATTGGAACATTCCGGTTGACGGCGGATGACGGACAGGTGCTGGCGAAATTTGATTTTGAAGGCCAATCCCCTCTTGTGGACTGGGGGATTGGCGTCAATGAGAAGTATGCGCCCTTCGGCCAATGGAAACCAGAAGCACTTCCGTGTGCATTGAAAATCGATGCGGAGGGATCCCATGCCGGACAAGCCTGTGTTAGTATCGAAACGAAAAAAGGGATGGAAGAAGCGCAGGTAATGCGCCTCTACACCGGCGGGATCAATATCAAAGCGGTCGCTTCAGAAGCAGGAAGAGTGCGTGTCCGCTTTTTTGTCCGTACCGAGGGCGTCAGGGAAAACGCCGTCTCGGTATCCATGCTGGAACGTGATGCGAAGCAGCCAATTGGCAATGTGGGAGGCAAGTCCTCGCTTATTGCAATACCGCCATCGCCATCGTGGACCGAGATCGACAAAACCGAGTATTTCGATTCAAACACAAAGAGTTTAATTCTGATGTTTGTGTTCAATCTTAAGGAATTCGATGGAGGAACCATCTGGTTAGACGACATTTCAGTTGAACAGGTAAAATAACAACACAGGAAGAAAAACATACAATGAAAAGCCCAGCCTTACAGATCGAAGTTATTGTCATGTCTCTATCCATTATGGCATGGGCATGCGTGTCTGCCGGAGACGGCGTTCCGGCGAAGAAATCTGCAAGGTTCGAATCATCTAAGCTGGGAAATGTCTTCACTGAGAATTCCGGGCGGCTTGAACTGAAGGTCGAACCTTCGTCCCAGGCAGCGGGAGTGAAGCTGACGGTAAGCGATGAAAACGGGGTCGTGCTACAGGAAAGGGAACTTGACCCCAAGACATCACCTCTTGCAGTAGAGCTTTCCACAAAGGGATTCTACCGGCTGAAGGCGAATGTCCGTTATGCTGATGGAACGGAAATCACGGCGCAGTGCACGTCCGCAGTGGTGGGGCCGCTGCTGGATGACAGCCAGAGACTGAATTCACCATTTGGAATCTGGACCGTGCATGGCGACAGCTCGCTGGCAATTGCGGCGGGTGGCGGGTGGCAACGCCCGATGACATCTCTGAAGGATTGTCCTGTCCCCCCCGAACAAATTGTGAAAAAGAAGGGCGATGCAGCTGAGCCATCGAACTTCCGGCATATAGGCGTACTCGCATTTGGTCTGCCATTGTGGATGATGTCCCTGCCGGAAGGCTACCAGCAAAAGGATTTCTCCCATCCGTTTCAAGCCCCAAAAGACTGGGAGCAGCTAAGAAGGACTGTCCAGGAGTTCACTGCCAACCCGCCCTGGAAATGGTTCCCTGGATATTTTGAGGTTTACAACGAGCCAGAGTTGTCATGGAAAGGCTCTGACGAGGAACTCGTCAAATTCCACTCGGTCGTGGCCCAGGCTATAAAATCGGTCCGGCCTGAAACAAAAGTCCTCGGTCCCTGTCTTGCCACCATCAAGATGGATTTGTTCAAGAAATACGTCGGTCTTGGACTCCTGCAGGATCTTGACGGCTTAGTCTTTCATCCGTATCCGGTCGGCACTGAACCTGAGGGGGATTTCATAAATAGGATTGTGGAACTTCAGGACTACCTCAAATCCATCGGCAGGGAGGACATGCCCATCTTCTTTACTGAATTTGGCTGGACCACGGATGTCGGAACCTGGACGCCGCCGGTTGATGAAATCACGCAGGCCTGCTATGCCAGCCGTTCGCTTGTCCTCCTCGCCGCGCGCGGTATTGACGGAATGACATATTTCTGTTTGTTATATAAGACTCCCAGCATCGGCGAAGCTGGATTCTCGGTCTTGAATCAGGACAGTACTCCCAAGCCGGCATATGCAGCCTTTGCAAACACTACGCGCTGGCTGACCGGGGCGGAGAAGAAAGGCCGATACCTGCAAATGAGCCCGACCGCCTATCTGGCATTGTTCCGCAAGCCGGACTGCCTGATTGCGGCGGCCTGGGACTTGAAGGGCAAGTCCCGTCTCAACATTCCTGAACTAAGCGGAAGAGCGGAGGACATGATGGGGCGCGCTGTTCCAGTCAGGAACGGGACACCGCTTGAAATATGCCAAAGTCCTGTCTTCCTTGAGTTGAAAGACAAATCCCTGTTCGACATGGAGATGCTTCCGGAAATGCAGGTAATGCGCGGCCAGAGGCTGCTACTGTCATCAGATTGGGATGAAATCCATGCGCCCACACCGCTCGGCATTGAAAACGGGGAACTCTTTGCACCGGCAAATACCCCGTTGGGTAAATATGTGCTTGTAGGAAGGAAGAAGAAGACTAATTCTTGGCTGGGTTTTATTATAGGTGCAGGCAAGGATAGCCCTTGGCTGGGGCTGATGGTGGATGTGGAAAGTCCGATTGTAATCGAATCGACAGAGCTGCGCTGGCCGTTGGAAGAAGCCAATCCCCTGATCTCGTTCGTTGTCCGGTCGAATAAGGACAGTGCTGCAAACATGAAGCCCGTCATTAAGCTTGACAAAGCGCTGGATAAGTTCCCCGAACCATTTGAACTTGCTCCAAGAACCACGAAGAACTTGTCGGCAAAGCTTCCAAACCTGAATCCAGGCGCCAGGTACTGCGGTAAGCTGGTGGTGGAAACCAGAAGCGGCAAGACTTATGATTTCGGAGAAGCGCCCTTGGATATAACCATGGTCCCGTGCTTGTCCGCCCCATTTGAAGGCGAAAATCCCGTCTGGGGAAAGATGGCGTGGATTGACTTCAGTGCCTGGGCTCCTTTTCCCACCGCCAACACTGTCACAGGCGACTGTTCCGGCAAGTTCAAGGTTGCCTATGATTCGATTGGATTGCATTTCCTGATTCACATTGAAGACAACACTCATCTGCAAAAACAGTTTCCTGCAAATATGTGGATGGAAGACAGCGTCCAGTTTGCTTTCGATGTGGATGCGGGAAAGCCGTGGGAGGCCAATGCGGGCGTTCTCCTCTCCGGGCACCGTGTCCTGGAATATGGAGTTTCAGACAAGAATGGGGAACCGATGGTTTGGCGCTGGAAAGCATACGTTCCAGGAACGTCCGAAAATTGTACCGACCCCATGGTGAAGGTTGTTGTCAACAGGCAGACGGATCAAGTTACAGAATATGAAATCACGTTTCCCTGGAAGTCCCTTGGCCTTGCGGAGAGGCCTAGGGCCGGATCAAAAATTGGATTCTCCCTGGCGGTCAATGACAATGACGGCGACTCGCGCGGAAGGCATGGGATCTGCCTCTTCGGAGGAATAGTTGATAAAAAGGATCCCAAGGAATTTGGGACGTTATGGCTGAGATGATCAAACATTTGTCTTATTTAAATCAAGGAGGCGCCGCATGCGTGCTGAAATGAGAAAAAAACGGTTTACACTCATCGAGCTCCTGGTGGTGATTGCGATCATCGCAATCCTCGCGGCGATGCTGCTGCCGGCGCTGAAAATGGCGAAGGAGAAGGCCAATGCGGCAACTTGCTCCAGCACACTGAAGCAGCTGGCTCTGGGGACGCTTATGTATTGCAGCGACTGGAACGAGTACTTGCCGCCACCAGGCGAATTAACGGATCCGCCGGGATGGGTGACGAACAAGGACGGTGCCTCGCTCTATTGCCAGGCCGGCGGCGGCCTCTGGAATTGGACTTTTTATGGTCCGGGGCTTGCAAACCTTGGAGGCAAAGATGGCGGCTTCCTGGACTGCCCTTCCAGAAAAGAAGGGCGGTCTTATCCTAACTACGTCATTGATTATGCCTACCACTCAGCGCTAGGGCAAAAGGGTCAGTGGGGGCAGGATTTCAGCAAGTTGTCATCGAAGAACATAGTAAATCCATCTGCGGCCTGCTTCTATATGGATTCTTTTTACTGGCGCGTACGGCTGAGTTTTGTTGAGCCCGACTGGCAGGCTAAAATCATGCCGTACGTTCACGGTGGAGGCGCAAATATCGCCTTTGTTGATGGACATGTTGAATGGTACAAGGGATCCGCCGCAATCGGTAATTTCCTGTTCTACGGACCATGGTAATTTCCTGTTCTACGGATCGTCCTGACAATAACGAGTGAACTTTTAAACAATAAACAATTGTCTGTTAGGAGGAGAAAATGATGGAGACCAATAAGATTCGTGCCTGTGCCCTGTTTATGATCGCCGCCTTACTGTTGGTAGTTTCAGCATGGGCGGTAGAGAAATCCGGTCTGCTGGCAAAGTGGGACTTTGAAGAAAATGGGTTGAAAGGCTGGACATTGGATGCGCCGTCGAAGGATTTTGTCTTTGCGTTGGAGAAGGACTCGGTCCATTCCGGGAAGGCGTGCGTCAGGATGGAAAAGCTGCAGGATGCTTCTTCAAGGCCGGGGTATGCCTATGCCAACATCAAAATTCCCCAGGGCAGCGGCTTCAACAGTGTGAAGATGCAGCTTTTTGTGCGCACAAAGGGACTGTCCGACGGAGAGGCGGTGATCAGAATCCTTCTGCACAGGGAAGGGAAGGTCATTGACATGATTCCCATGAGCAGAAATGGCAAAGAGCCTTTTATCGCCCTGCCGGCGTCTGAGCAATGGGTTCAGGTTAAAGGTACGGGTGTTGTGCCGAGAGATATCGACAGCCTGACTGTGATAGTTGCCAGCACTGTGGGAAAAGGAATTGTATGGCTTGATGATATTTCCGTCGAGGGGAGTGTTGAGGAAGCGGACGCAAATCAAAATACGGATAAGAAACAGGATGCCGGGAAGTAAAAATAATAAAAAGGGGATACACATGTCAGGAAGGTTTAGAAATATGCTCGCATATACCTTGTTTCTGTTCGTTGCCGTGATGGCGACGGTTCGCGCTGAAGTGGACAGGAGATGGGGGTATTCCTGGAATGCCGACCAAAAGGTGTTTCAGACCGGCTGGTTTAAATCCGCCCAGTTAGGGCATGTTTTCCCGGCAGGTCAGGGAAGCGTTGAGGTTTTGGTTCCGGATGCCGGAAAGATGGCTTCCGGCAATGTAGTGGTTTCCGACGACGAGGAGAAAGTCATCAGTCAAATTCCAGTTCCCCCGGGAGCATCCGGGGTGGTAGTCGATCTTCCGTCAAAAGGATTCTATTCCATTAAAGCTACCGCCACCTATCAGGACGGTTCTGTACAAACCAACAGCACAACTGCGGCGGTAATCGGCGCTCCACCCTCAGAGCAGGAACAGGCAGTCTCCCGGTTCGGAATCATGCAAGGACATCCCAGCTATGGTGTCGGCCCGCTGGCGGTGAGTGCCGGTGCAAGGTGGTATAGGGATTTCGGGTTGCTGACCGACTATAAGCTGGGGGTGGACGGGAAGATAGTGGCTCCTCCTCCAGGAAAATCCCATCCTGTGATGCCGCTGACGTATCTCAAAACCTTCGCGTTCGGGCTGCCGGACTGGTTGGAACCTGACGGCTACAAGCAGAAAGGGCTTTATGATCATAAACTGTATTATCCTCCCACGGATTGGTCCCTTTTCGCGGAACTGATCAAGACTTACGCCCAAAACACCCCTGATTTGCCCAAATACGTGGGAGTTTATAATGAACCCGAGGCGACATGGAAGGGAACCGAGGCGGATCTGGTAAAGTACCATTCCGTGGTTGCGCAAGCCGTCAAATCGGTCTATCCCGGAACCAAAATCCTGGGGCCGTGCTTCTGTTCGCTGGAACAAATGCCGCAACTGAACAGGCTGATTCAGCTTGGCTTGCTGAAAGATCTCGACGGTCTGGAGATGCATGCGTACGTGCATGGGTCGCCGGAAGACTATTTATTTCCCGAAGTACAGGAACTCAAACGCTCCCTTTCCTCGGCTGGACGCCCCGATTTTCCGATTTACCTGACGGAATTCGGCTGGCCCTCCGTGGCGGGCTGCGTCAGGCCGGTTCCAGATGAATTGACCAGGGCGCGCTATGTCAGCCGCTCGCTGGTGCTGTTGACATTGGAACAGATTGAGGCCATGGTGTACTTCGGACTGCAGTTCCACATGGATCCGTTCACCAGCAGCTTTGCGATCCTCAATCCGGACAACACGCCGCGCCCTGCGTATGCCGCCTTTGCCCAGGTGCCACGCTGGTTAAACGGCGTGACAGATGGCCGGCTTCTCCGGGTTACGCCCACATCCTATCTGGTTCTCTTCCGCAAGGGTGAAGGTCTGGTGGCGGTCGCGTGGGACACGAAGGGCAGGACTTCCATCGCGGTTCCTCAGCCGTGGGGGAAAGCGGAGGATATGATGGGCAGAGCCGTGCCTTCCCAGACAGATTCCCTTGTTGCAATCAGCCCAAGCCCTGTCTTCATCGAGATGAAAGACAGTTCTTTCCACAAGCTAGTCATGCTGGAGGCAATAAGCCTTGTGCAGGGGCGGCAGGCAGGATTCAGTCTTCCCTGGAAACAAGCCATCGTTCCACCCCCGTTGGTTCAGAAGGGGCAGATGGTGGCGGCGCCGTTGAATTTCCCCACTGGCCGTTACCTGGTGCTCGGCAAGGGCGCCAATGGTTGGGAAGGACTGCCTGTTGATGTTTTTTCCCCTTTGACAATAGAGACTGCGCAGCTGACCTGGCCGTTGTCCGGGAAAACTTCAAGTCTCCAGGTGAACGTGCGTTCATATTTCGATCATCCTGTCAAAACCCAGGTAGTGTTAAAGATGCCCGCTTCACCCGACGTATTCGCGGAACCCATGGTGATAAAACCGGACGACACCGTGAGTTTTTTTCTGCCATTGGAGAATCTGCCTGTAGGCTTGCGGTGCAAGGCGACTGTTCTGGTTGAGACCAGGGATGATGCCGCCGGTGACCATCGGGAGCAACCCGTGGATATCGCCTTTGCGGGAGGATGTCTTCCTGTCGCTGGTGCTTCGGCAAAACCGGATTGGGATGCAATTCCCCCGATGACAGACGCCTCTTCCTGGAGCCCTTTCAATTTCTCAAAAAACGGAACCGTTTCAGAAACGGATTGTTCTGCGATACTGAAGAGCGCCTATGACGACTCGGGGCTTCATCTCTGGATTAAGGTGAGGGATGACCAGCATGTGCAACGTAAAACACCGGAAGCCATGTGGGCGGAGGACTCCATCCAGCTTGCCTTTGATGTCGCATCAGGACAGGATACTGACTCAGGAAAGCATTTGGTTTTTGAGTACGGTGTCGCCAAGGGTGAAAATGGTGCCATGGTATGGCGCTGGGCATGCCCCCAGATACTGCCCCCCGATGTAATGGAGACAAAAGCGCGGGCCGAGGTGTCCAGAAAGGGAGATGTCACGCTGTATGAGATATTTTTCCCATGGGAAACACTTGGTCTGGGAAAGAAGCCGAAATCTGGTGACTCAATTGGTTTTTCCCTGGCGGTAAATGACCTGGATGAGAACACTGTTGCCCGGCATGGTGTAAGGCTTTTTGACGGCATAGTCTCCGGTAAGGATCCAACGGCTTTCGGAAGGATTCTGTTCCGATAAGACTTGTTGAGAGGAGGACATCACGAGCATCAAATGAAAATAAGGGAAAATAAAAGAGGTGCAAAAATGAAAGAACAATTTAGGTTTGCGCGATATAAGCGGTTTACGCTCATTGAGCTTCTCGTGGTGATTGCGATCATCGCAATCCTCGCGGCGATGCTGCTGCCTGCGCTGAAAAATGCAAAGGAAAGCGCAAAGAGCATTTTCTGCTTGAACAATCTCAAGCAGATCGGCACGTTGACGACGCTTTGGGCTACAGACCATGAATACTGGCTTTTCCCAGCCAATGATGCCTCAGTCTCTGTTTTTCCAGGCGAGGTTGGGGGGAATGCCGCCCTCTTCATATGCCCCATGGCCTCCACCTATAAGCAAGGCTACGCTTATAATTACCTTCTGGCGACGAATTATCCCGGGCAGCCCGGTGGAGCATGGGGTACCGCCGACTACCTCTTCTGGGTTCGCTCCTATTATAAGATTGACCAGGTCACCCATCCGGACGAGACGGTGCTTTTTATCGATTCGGACAACTATCCTTGGGCGCGGGTGGCTGATCATATCGAATTCCGCCATGGGGCAAAAGGAGCCGTAGCCAATATGGTCTTCGTTGACGGCCATGCCGATACCAAGGCCATGTCCTGGGTGAATGAGTATGCCTGGGGAACCGACTTTCAGTTCTGGTATGGGAAACACTTTATTCCCAAGCGTCCATAGAATATGATTGAAGCCACAGTCATCCATGGGACGGCAGTGGTTACCAACATAGAAAGGTGGAGTCAATGCGTACTTCAATTGGCTTGATTGCAGTTTGTTTTATTTTCATTGCAGCCTCTCTGTCTGCAGCTGAGGCAGACCTGCGGATGCCATCCATATTCTCCGATAATATGGTGCTCCAGCGCGACAAGCCGCCGTTGATCTGGGGATGGGCTGAACCAGGCGATGAGATAACTGTGGAACTTGCCCCTTCGACCACCTCGACGGGGTCGACAAGGTCACCGCAGTCAGGACAGAAAAAAACGGCTGCTGTGGATAAGAGCGGAAAATGGAGCGTGATCCTGGATCCATTGAAGATCTCCGCGTCGCCAAATACCATGACCGTCTCCTCTAAAATCTCCAAATCCCCCAGTCTCCAAATAATAAATATTCTGGTCGGCGACGTGTGGGTATGTTCCGGACAATCGAACATGTACTGGCCGGTCAAGGATTCCCTTGACCCGGAACGTGAGATTTCGGCGGCAAATCATCCTGCAATCCGTTTTTTCACAGTTCCAGGCAGGTCGGCGCTTCAAGCGCAGGACAACGTCGAAGGCAGGTGGGTGGAATGTTCTCCTGCCACCGTTCCTGGTTTTTCCGCGCTTGCTTATTTTTTCGGAAGGGAAATCCATAAGGCGTCCGGGATTCCAATCGGGCTTATCCACAGTTCGGTTGGAGGCACCGCCATTGAACCATGGATGAGCCCGAAAGACCTTGGAAATCATCCCGCACTTCAACCCATGCTTGATGAAATGAAACTGGCCGCCACCGATTTCGGCGCCGCCTACGAGAACTACAGGCAACGGATGAAGGAGTGGGAAATGGCGGCGGTCTGGAACAACCCCGAACGGCAGAAATCGCTTGAGAAATGTGTTAATCCCGAATTTGATGATGCCAAATGGGCCGTCATGAAACTTCCACAGTTCTGGGAGAGCTCCGGATTGATGATCGATGGGCTCGTGTGGTTCAGGAAAACCGTTGAGATTCCGGAAAAATGGGATGGACAGGATCTTCTTCTCTCGATCGGACGCATTGATGATTACGATGAAACATATTTCAACGGCACCTGCGTTGGGAAGACGGACATCAACAGCGAAAATCCCTGGTTGATCAAACGTGAATACCGCATTCCTGCGAAACTCGCAAGGAAAGGCGCAAATGTCATCGTGGTCCGCGTATCTGATGTCCGCGGGAATGGGGGTATGGCTGGAGCCGCCGACAATATGCGCATTGCATTGGCTGATGCGCCCAAGGGGGAGTCAGTTCCCCTGTCCGGCGAATGGAGATACCAGGTGGAACTGCAAATAGATTACACGAAGGTTCCGACAACACCGTTTCCGCCAATCAAGCCCGGGAGCGGCGGCTCCATCTCCGAATTGTTCAACGGCATGATTGCTCCGCTGACAAAATACCCCATCATGGGTGCGATCTGGTATCAGGGTGAATCCAATACTGCCCGTCCCGATCTTTACCGATCCTTGTTCCCGGCAATGATAAACGGATGGCGGCAGGAATGGAATCAAGGCGATTTTCCATTCCTCTTTGTACAGCTTGCGAACTTCACGCGCCATACTCCCGATCTTAGATCAAAAGTGACAAAGCCATTTAAACCACAGGAAAGCCAATGGGCGGAATTGCAGGAAGCACAGCTCATGACTCTCGCCCTGCCCAATACTGCAATGGCCGTGACAGTCGACATCGGAGATTCCTACGACATTCATCCCAGGAACAAGCAGGAGGCGGGGCGACGGCTTGCACTTGCCGCCCGTCATCTTGTCAATGGCGAGGATCTGGTGTATTCCGGGCCGATCTGCGATTCGATGAAACGGGAGGGCAGCCATATCCGCCTTTATTTCAAGAATGTCGGCGGCGGGCTGGTGGCGAAGGGTGGCCCGCTCGAATACTTTGCGATTGCCGGAGCAGACCATGAATTTGTCTGGGCCAATGCGAAAATAGATGGAGATACGGTGCTGGTCTGGCAGGACCATGTGGTGGATCCGATTGCCGTCCGCTATGCCTGGGACAGTGATCCTGCGGGTTGTAATCTGTTCAACAAGGAAGGTCTCCCGGCATCACCGTTCAGGACGGATAGGTGAGGTAATTTTGAAATAACCTCAAGTCAACTTTTAAATAAATTATTACAAAAAAATGTCATGAAACCAGTATTTAAAAAATATTACCAGACAAGGAGACGTCCCATGCGAAAACTTTTGGCCGCAATCTGTTTTACACTCTCAATTCTTGCCCTTCAAGTTTTGGCCTTTGGAGAGGGTAAGGAGCGCCTCGAACTGCCCAATCCGTCATTCGAGAGCGGAGCTGACGGATACTGGATGAGCAATCAGAGTGTGGCGGCGATAGATGCTGAAACGTCGACGGCGGGCGCTCACAGCCTGTGCCTTTTCCCTGGCGCCAGCCAGGTCGACGCGGTCTTCTTTGTCCCTTTTCGCAAGGATATGGCCTATCGTCTGAGCTTTGACTGCAAGGGATCGGATGGCGCGAAAGCTCCTTCGCTGGGGCTGAGCGCCATGTTGCAAGGCTCGGCACCCATCATGTTCTGGGAGAGGCCGGCTTCATCGGATGCGCCTGCGAAGATCATTCCGGCAACTAAGTGGACAAGATATGAGACCGTGCTCGGGCCATTTCCAAGCGAAGCCCAGGGCAAGGTGGTGATGACTGTCGGACTTTTCCTTTCAGCGGTTGGCTCCTCGCCCCAGGGAAAGCTGTGGATAGACAACATATCGGTGGAAATTGAACCGTACGTCCCGCAGGAGAACAAGGGCAAGGGCGAAGAGAAGGACAAGAAGCCGCAGGCATCGGCGGATCCAAAGCAGCTCCAGGATGGCAAGGACGTGAAAAGCACCGAAAAAAAAGAGGATATAGTAAAAGCTGCAACAAGTGGCGGACAGGATCTTATCCGCATCGAACTGCCGGATCCTGTCAGAATCTTCGAGCGTCCGGTCACCTTGAAAATCACAGCTCCTGCGTCGGATGGCGGAACGCTCAAGCTTGAGATCTCTGACTTCAAGGGGCGCATCAGGGATTCATTTACCGCTGACGCCAATACCGGCATCGAGACGCTGATTTCCACGCCGGGATATTATTCTGCATCCGTGTCCCTGACCAAAGACGGAAATATCGTTGAAACCAAAAGCACCAGCTTCCTCGTGGCCAGCCCGCTGCCTGCGGACTACTACAGCACCCCGCATCCCGCGTTCGGCGTCTGGGGCGTCCCGGGCGGGGAGATGATGCGCATTGCCGGTGCGAAATGGACGCGGCTGCTCTTCTGGCCCCAGTTCCAACCAAAGGATTTCGCCGGAACGCCTCCCTCCCCGGAAAAGCTGAAGGCGCGCAGTCCCGTCAAGGTGATCAAGAACTTGAACGTCCTGAATGCCTTTAAGAAGATGGGCCCGGTCGCGAAGGAGGACTGGCCGGAGATACTTGAAAAGATGGGCAGGCAGATAGTGGCGGACCGCGGCCTGGTGGATGTGTGGGAGACGCAGAACGAGCCGATGGTAGGTGAGAATTTCCATGGCTCGATGGAGGATGTCATGGAGATAATCTCCACCCAGAGCCGCCTGGTGCGCGAGCTGGATCCGGGGACGCCCCTGGCAGGGATATGCATCAATCCCATGAGCGCCAACCAGTACGCCCAGTACATCGGATACTACAAGCGCCTCGGAATCGCGAGGGTCATCGACGCGGTCATGCTGCATCCGTACATTCCAAACGCCGCGTCACCGGACAATTCCGGCTATGTCGAGACGTTGAAGCGGCTCAGCAGGGAACTCAAGGAAATCACCGGCAAGGATGTGCCGCTCTACATCAGCGAGATCGGCTACTCTACCAAACCGGGCGGAGAGGTCAGCGAGATCGAACAGGCGGCCTATCTCGCGAGGGTTGTCCTGCTGAACCGCCAGGTCGAGGAACTGAAGGCCTGTGTCTGGCATATAGGCCTATACAATGATCCACGCGGTCCCCAGCGCGAACGCGATTTCAGCATCCTGCGCGGGCATCCGGAGAAATCCCCGATCCGCGAGCCGAAACCGGCGTTCGCCGCATGGGCCACCGTATCACGCCAGACCTACAACGCCGAATATGTCGGCGAACTGGAGTTCGGCAGGGGCGTCAGAGTATTCCTCTTTTCCAGGAACTCCTGCCCGCTCCTTGCCGCATACTCCTTGTCCAAGACGCGCAAGACCCTCAAGATTCCGCTTGGCGGCGGGAAAATTACTGTCACGGATCTGTGTGGGACGAGTGTCGAGCTGCCCACCTCGTCGGGCGTGGTGCAGCTCGAGGTCGACGAGTCGCCGTCCTACATCGCAGGCTTCGATCCGGAGGATGTCAAGCGTCTCGGGCGTCTCAAAGTCATCTTCACCCCGGAGGAACTCAAAGCCAGGCCGGGACAGGATGTGCATCTCGCGATGAGCGGCACCCCCCTCGCGCTTGAAGGCTCAGAGATCAAGGTGGAAACGCCGGCAGGCTGGACGGTTTCGTTTTCCGGGTCGGGCGAGTCCCGCGACATCACGCTCGCCGTCCCCTCCAACGCACTTCCAGGCGAACAGACTCTTTTCATCCATCTGCTCAAGGACGGCGAGAGCAAGCATATATGGCGCCGGGAAATGCAGATCCTGCCGCCTGTTGAACTCTCGGATATGAAACTGGTTCCCGGCGCCGACGGCTCTTCGACACTGAGCTTCCTCCCGGTCGGAGCCGGCCTGAAGGAGATCCGTGTTGATCTGCTTGAGGATGACAAGCCGCTCGCATCGGGGAAAGTCGAGGTTGGCCGCGCCGCGGCAATCAAGACACCCGCTCTTTCGTTCGGACGTCCCCACATCTACTCCGCACTTGTCGACGCAGGAAACGGCTATAAATGGAAGACACCGCTGTTGACCCTCAACCAGTTCCCGATACTGAAGGCGAAGAGTGGGGCCGCAGTGTCCAAGCAGGCCGGTTTCGATCTCGCAGGAGGCGAATACAGCAAGGGCTCGATTGAGGGCGCGATTGATCGGCCGACAGGCCGTCTGCGCCTCGGATGGAATGAGTCTTCCCTGTTCTTGCGGGTTGAGACGTTGGACCGCTGGCATGTCGTCAAGGAGCTGCCCGAGGAACTGTGGGCCGCGGACTCGCTCCAGATCGGTGTGAGCGTCAAACAGGACGAGATGATCCATCCGAACAACGACGGGATCCAGGAGACGTTGTACTCGGAATTCGGCGTCATGGCTTCACGTGACGGAGAATGCGTGTCGAACGTTTGGGCGAGTTCGAACAGGAACCTCTCCGAGCTGGGCAAGAAGCTCCCAGGCATGAAAGGCCGCTGGAGCCGGACAGGCGATACAACCGTCTACGAGCTTGAGATCCCATGGCAGTCGCTCAACGTCAAGAATCCGCGACTCGGCATGCACATCAAGTTCAGCCTGCTCATAAACGACGCCGACGAGTCGAAGCAGCGGCACTGGCTTGAGTGGTACAGCGGCATCGGCAACGGCAAGGATATCTCCCTGTACGGGGAGGGCGTCCTCGCCACTGAAACCCCGGATGCGGGCAAGTAAGCTGGAAAACTGCCTGCTTCCCATGGGAGAGATAAAGCAGGACATTAAAAGGAACGTCAAGCGTTTTACATTCAGTCATCACATGTACATCTAATCCTTTTGGCACATTCTGGTCAATCTGATTGAGGAACTGGATGAATTTCCGGTGTCGGTGCTTGCTCTTGCAGGCACTCTGCACTTCACCGGTAGCAACATCCAAAGCAGCGAAAAGGGTTGTCACCCCATGTCTGAAATAGTTGTCCGTAACGCCTTCGGCATATCCAAATCCCAT
>JBAQUG010000513.1:0-4785 GCA_049297395.1 Victivallales bacterium
GTGGCAAATTGGTTCTCCAGTTATAGCCTAAAAAATCTTCTATTCCTGCCAGGCAAGCTGGCAGGGGATAGATACCCATCCTGAGCTCCTCATCTGACAAATATCCTCCATCCATGCCGGCAAGTCAAGTGGAAGGTACTAAATATTGTCCTGGACGGTCTATTGTCCCGCGCCCTTTCCACCCTATAATAACTCAGACAACAGGAGGAACCATGAAAAATTCGAATAAGGCCTGCACCCAGATCAAAATACCGGCCTCTAACGTTGATGTCCTCGCCGAAGCCGACATCGTGGTCTGCGGCGGCGGACCGGCAGGCATTGCCGCCGCCGTCAGCGCTGCAAGGCATGGTGCAGAAGTAATACTGCTCGAACGCTGGCCAAGCGTCGGCGGTCAGGCGACAAACGCCCTCGTCAACATATGGCATACCAGCGACCGGACAAAACAGGTGATTTACGGGCTGGTCCAGGAGACGATTGAACGCTGCGGGAAAAATATTGCCCGCTTTGCGCACTACCCCAGCCAGCCGGAGACCCATGAGTTCGAACCCTGTGCCATGCGGCTTGTCTTCCATAAGCTCCTTGATGATGCCGGAGTGCGCACAATCTGCCATCTTGCGGCAATGGAATCAATTGTCGGGGACGGACGCATCCGGGGAGTGCTGGTTGATACCAAGACCGGACGCAGGGCGGTCCTGGGAAAGATTTTCGTTGACGCCACCGGTGATGGCGACATCGCCGCAAACGCCGGCGCTCCTTTCGAGTATGGGAGGAAGATTGATGGCCGGGTGCAGGGAATGACCATGATGTTCCGCCTGTGCGGACTGGATCCGGAAAAAGTCCTGGCAAACCCAAAGGAGGCGGATCGGGTTTTTGCATTAATGAAAACCTTGCGTGCCAAAGGGGAATTTCCACCTTTCCTGGATTTAGGGGCCGACTCGTATCTGCATAGTCCGCGAAACCATGCCGTCTCCTATAACATGACTCCAGTTGCAGGAAATCCTCTTGAGGAGGAGGAATTGACGCGCCTTTCGGTACAGGCCAGGCGCCAGGTACAGCAGTACGTTGATTTGTGGCAGAAGGAAATGCCCGGCTTCGAGAATGTCGAGATCGAACAGATGGGCTTCTGGCTAGGCATCCGCGAGTCGAGGCGTATCACTGGCATGAAGACTCTTGATGCGCAGATGGTTGTAAAAGCAGTCAAGCAGCCGGATGCGATAGGTCATGGTTTCTGGATGGTGGACATACATGATCCGAAGGGCAGCGGACACACCACCTGGTGCGACCAGAAGGCCGAATCCATGCCGCCGGTCGGCGAAAGCTACCATATTCCGCTGGGCATGTGCCTTAATTCTAAAATTCCTAATCTGGCTGTCGCCGGCCGCTGCGCCTCCTCCACCCACGAAGGCCTGGCCTCGGTACGCATCCAGACGCACTGCATGGTCATGGGCCAGGGTGCCGGGACCGCAGCAGCCTTGGCGCTTGCGGAAAATGTAGATATGGCTAATGTAGGCATGAAGAACTTGCAGGCCACTCTGAAAGCGGATGGAGTCTATCTGGAGGAAATGGGATAGAAGCGGAGTTCTAAAGTTCTAAAGTTCTAAAATGCTAAAGTGCTAAAGTGCGGGAGTGCTAAAGTGCGGGAGTTGGGGAGACGTGGTCGGTAATCCGAGGTCGGTGGTCAGCGAAGACAGAGGTCAGCGGCCTATCCCGAGCGCTTACGCCTCGGGATTTTATCAAAATGAAACTGCCAGGAAGAACACGCTAAAGCCGTGAACACCAACGGCAGTTTCAAAGGAGGACGAACGACGGTAGCCAGTAATCAGTTCAATAGTCTTGTTGGTGTTCACGGCTTTAGCGTGTCTTGAAAGGTAAATATTCACTGAAGGACGGGGTTCAGTGAATATTTACAACAAAAGGGAGAGAATTCGATGAACAACATTACTTCGTCCGAGAGGCTTCGCCGATTGTATTTCCATCAGGAGATGGACCGACCCGCCGTGATCATCCGCTGGTGGGGATTCCGCGACGACCCAACCTATGATCAACTGTTCAATCTGATGACGACGCGGGCGGACTGGGTGGAGCCGTGGCATGCCTCGTCGCTGGTGCACGGTCCGGAGATCCCCTGGGCATCCAAACCCGATGATACGAACGAAAGGCATTATCTGTTGCAGAATCTTGAGGATGCCGAACGCTACCTGGCATTGCCGATGCCGGAAATAGGAGGAGATGTCTCGGAATATTTCCGCCTGAAGGAACAAGTAGGGGAGCGAGGCATCGTGCTTGCACATTTTGGAGACAATCCAGGCGGACAGGTTGCGGGATTGTTCGGTTCAGAACAGTTTGCAATGATGTCGGTACTGGAACGCGATTTGCTCCACCGCCTCATGCGGCGTCAACAGGAAATCACCCTTCGCCTGCTCCAGTACCTCGTCGACCACGGAGTAGGCCCGTACTTCAGCATCTGCGGACAGGAGATGATCACTCCTCCGTTGCACGGACATGACGACTTCTTCGACTTCAATGTCCTCTATGACCAGCCAATAGCGGAACGTATCCACGAGGCAGGCGGCCGCCTGAACGTGCATTGCCATGGCCGTCTCAAGGCGGTGCTGGACGGATTTCCGGCCATCGGAGCGGACGTGCTGCACTGCTTCGAGGCGCCGCCCATGGGGGATGTCACCCCCGCCGAGGCCAAGCAGGCATGGCGCGGACGGATCTCCCTGGAAGGGAACATCCAGATCGCCGACTTTTATGAAAAGACTCCGGAAAATATCAGGAGCCAGACAGAGGTCTTGATCCGTGACTGCTTTGATGATCACCGGGGTTTGGCGGTGACCCCGACCGCCTCGCCGTTCATGCCGGGGCTTGGCAGGCAATGTTATTCTCAGTATCTGGCAATGGTGGAAACCGTGGTAAATATTCACTGAAGGATGGGGTTCAGTGAATATTTACAAAGGGAGGATTTCCGGCGATAGGCTGCCGGTGGCATGGCATGCATTTTCCTGAATGCCTTCGAAAACTGGACCGGGTTGCCCAAATTCAGTTCAAAAGCAATTTCCTTGATCGGCATGTCGGTGAGCTGCAGACGCTCCGCAGCCGCATTCATTCTGTTCCGGAGAATGTACTGATGGGGAGGGACACCGGCATATTCGATGAAAAGCTTGCGGAAATGGCTGTAGGAGACGTGCATGGATGCCGCTATCGCCTTCAGGTCGAAGTCATCCTGCATTTGATATCTCATGTTGTCGCAGATCGTCTTAATCTCGTCAAGATATTTATTGAATCCCTTGGGGCGGACAACATCTTCCATCGCAGAAACGAGCACTTCTTCCAAGTGGAAAGCGGCCCGGTCCTTGTCCAGACCTTGATGCTGAAGAATATGATGTATCGTCCTGAACAAATTGCGGTAGTGATCCACTCTCTTTACCGGGATGAAGCATTTTTCCGCAAGCCGGGAAAATCCCTGCTCATACAGCCTTCTGCCGCGTTCCCCGCTGAAATGGATGAAGTAATGCTCCCAGCCGGCCCTGTCCACCGGACCGTAACGGTAGGTGTTGCCCGGCGCCTGCCACCGCAAGGCCGGATAATCGATAAGATGTGTTTCTCCCGGCAGATGCTGGAAATACATTTTCCCGGAGGCGAGAAGTTCAATGGAATAATTTTTCGGCGTGATATTTTTAAGGTGGGAGATATAGTGGGGGAAGACGCCGGAATACCCTAGCGCAATATCTGAGAAATATCCTATTTTAAGCATTTTTGACAAGTATTTAGTTGATTGTGACAATTGTTTTTTATTGAATTTAACCTTAGCACAGCTTAATAATATAGGCAAAGCCAAAAATCCAATATAATAAATATTCTTAACAAGCCTGAATCTGTTTGCAGCTAATGAACAGGACAGAGATGATGAATAAAATGATGAAAAACAACCTGCTGTTGCCGGTTATGTTCCTGTCCGTCATGTGTTCCTGTATTTTGGCTCAGGCTGGATTTGCCGACAAGGAGAATCTTGTCAATGAGGAATTTTCAGAAAATACCGGGAACTATGACGGAAAAGTGGAGATTAAAGACGGGAAAGCCGTGTTTTCCGCTGGCAGGGCGGGAAAGTATTTAGGCACATCGATTCTCTTCAAGAAACAACTTCCAATTCCAAACGGGAAGGACAAGTTCCTGCATCTGAAGATAAAGGTTGACGGGTTCTCGGAAAAGACAGGGAAAGAAGATTTTCCCTGTTCTTTATCAATTTTCTTTATTCCGGAGCCGCTTCCGTCTTTGATTGATCCGTATCTCAACCCGGATGCATTATGGTTGTTTGTGCAGTACAGCGGAAAAACTACAAGCATTTCCCTGTACAGCAAGGCGAACCAGGAGAAATTCGGAACACTTCTCTACAGGACAACAGCGGATCCGGGCATATTCCCGTTGGAGATGGACCTTTATTTCAATACCGAAGCCTACCGTGTCTCATTTGACAGGCCATTGAAGACGGACAAGGGAAATGTCTCAGGCTACCACGGGCTTCTACCGGCCATATGGAAGGACAACATCAAATTTGGGATGAGGATTGTCAACAATTCGGACGACGGGGCTGTCAGCCAGGTAATACTGGACAAGATATCAATAAACGCAGCAGAAAAGGAAACCAAATGAATAATGCAGGAAAATCAACCATCAGCATGCCGCCGCTTAAAATGAAAACGATCCTGAAATACTTCTGCGGTCTTGCTGCGGCAGTTTCGCTGCCAATGCTTCTGGGCGCACAGGAATCAGCGCGCATAAATG
>JBAQUG010000514.1:0-2569 GCA_049297395.1 Victivallales bacterium
GAACTTTAGAACTTTAGAACTTTAGAACTTTAGAACTTTAGAACTTTAGAACTTTAGAACTTTAGAACTTCTTCCCCTTTTCCCACCAGATCCTGGATCACAAGTCCTGCCAGGACAAATCCGAACGGCGCGGTTATATGTACGAGAGTACCGTTTATCTTCGCCTTTGACATGCAGAGGTTTTGCTCATCCTTGTCAGGACATGCGCATACTGCGCTTCCGCAGAAGGTGAGCCCCTTGTTTTCGGCAGGAGGCTCTTCGCTGTATACGCAGATGAAGTCTTCCTTGATTTTCTGTTCGCGGAGCCCCCGTCGGACAACACGTGCAAGCGGACAGTGTTTTGTCTTGCTGATCTTTGCAGTGCGTATCTGCGTCGGATCCATCTTGGCGCCGGCACCCATCGATGCAAAAACCTTCGCTCCTGACTCCGTGCCAAGCTTGAGCAGGAGAATCTTGCTTCTCAGTGTGTCAATAGCATCCAGCACATAGTCGTATTTCGACAGATCGAACTGGCCGCAGGTATTTGCATCGTAGAGAAGCTTGTGCGAATGTATTTCAGCTTCGGGGTTGATTGAAAGCAGGCGCTCCTTCAATTCATCCACCTTCGACTTGCCGACGTTATGGAAGGTCGCCTGAAGCTGGCGGTTGATGTTTGTCGCGCAGACAACGTCGGAATCCACTATTGTCAGATGCCTTATCCCGGTGCGGATCAGGCCTTCGGCACACCAGCTGCCGACGCCGCCCACCCCGAACAGGATGATTTTCGCCTCCTGGATCCGTTTCATGGCATCCTTGCCGAGCTGGAGTTCAGTCCTGTGGAACATCTGATATTGCGTAGGTGTCTTCATTCTTTTCTGTATAAAGTACACTTCATCATTTGAAAATCGATGGGAATCTTGAAAATATTCATCGCAGATAAGGTATTAAAAATGTTTTTAAGATTGAAATTGAAGTGGGAATATGCTTTTGTACACGGATTGTTTTTGTAAAATGATTGGAGCCTTCACTTGAAATACGTTTTCCTGGCAATTTTTTGCGTACTTATAATAGCCACCATCGGCACAGCAATGGTCAACAAGCAGACCAGCAGCGGCAAGCCTGTCATATACTGGGTCACCGACAACAATCCTGCGCGCGCACTGCAGATCAGCACCTTCCAGTCCTGGATGAAGAAGAAGGGGTATCCTGACTGCGAGCTCAGGCTCGACACTGCCAACCGCGATGTCTCAAAGCAGATCATCCAGAGCGTTTCGGGTGTCGGCGGCGACGTAATGGACTGCGGGAGCAGCGGCGGCGACGTAATGTACTTTGCGGAAATGGGGGTCATGGAGGATGTCACCGAGGATGCGAAGAAACTTGGATTCGATCCTTCCAAGACATATCCCTCGCTTGAAGATGATCTGAAGGTCGGCGACAAGCAGTACATCTTCCCCTGCAATGTCAGTGCCGGCCTGTATTTTGTGAACTGTGCTATTTTCAAGAAGTTAGGACTTGAACCGCCGCCGATGCGCTGGGACATCGCCGAATTCGAGCGGAGGGGCAGGGAGTTTTCCGAGGTGGCCAACAAGGGGCTTGAAAGGCGCGAGTATTTCATAGCATCCGGCGTTGATACAATTCCTCTCATGAGATCTTTCGGTAATGATGTTTTCAACGAGACGCTGACCGGCTCCAAGATGACAGGCGAAGGCCATGATGGATATGCCAGGGCCCTGGCCCTCAATAAGAAATGGATAGATGTCGATCATATCCTCCCTTCCGCCGCAGAAGTCGCTTCGTTCGCCACTGACAGCGGATATGGCGGCGTAGGATTCCAGCTTTTCTTCAAAGGCAATTTTGCAATGATCTCCACCGGCAGGTTTGCGCTCATCCAGTTCAGGCAGTTCGGAAAAATGGATCTTGACGCGGTTGAATATCCGAATGGAGGATATTCCAATACCACAATTGCTACCAGGGCCGCGCTCGTCTACAAGGGCGGAGAGCGCAAGGATCTCGCGAAATATTTCCTTGCGTATCTCGCAAGCGAAGACTACAACATGAACATTGTAAACGATGCCGACGCCCTGCCTCCCAATCCCGAATACACCAAGTGCGAAGAATATCTGCACCCGAAGGATTATCCAAACGAGTGGGAGGTGCATAAGAAATTCGCACAGGACGCCGTGGATATCTCCATCGTGTTCACAAAATCCCCGTTCGTGGCCAACAACAGGGTGTATAGCTACATGAGTGACTCCGGACAGGCGGTTTTTTCGGGCAAGCTGACCCCTGAAGAGGCGGTTAAGCTCTGTGAAACCAGGATCAACGAGGAAATCGACCGCACTCTCCTGGAAAAGCCAAAGTTGAAGCCTGAATACGACAGGCAGGTTGAATTACAGAAGAAAATTGAAGAGTACCGCAAGGCCGGCAGGAAGATCCCCAGGGTATGGATCAGCAATCCATTCCATAAGAAATATTACAAGGACATGGGCTGGCTGGAGTAGATGGGGAAGTTCGGGAGTTCGGAAATGCGAGAGTTCGAGAGTGAAATTCTTTAAATATGGAGCGCCGGCATCTTGCCGGCAATAAATTA
>JBAQUG010000515.1:0-15768 GCA_049297395.1 Victivallales bacterium
AGGTTGTAGCGGCAATACGCCCGTTGGTGTTCACAATCCCGAGCGCTTTTGGCCTCGGGACCGTGAACACCAACTTAAGCAATCAGTTCAATAGAGGCAATTTTGAAATTGCCTCACATAATTAAGAATACATCGGCATTCCGGTTGATTTTTATTTTATTGAAGTTATTTTGATTTTCCAGTTTTTAATTTTCGGGGCGTGGCTCAGTCTGGTTAGAGCGTCCCGAGCACGCCGCCAAGGGCGGGTCTCGGGAAAGTCGGGGAAGCGAATCCGTTGCACGGATCGGCGCAGCCGCACCAAATGTTTTTTTGTTCTTTATATTTTCAATTTAAATTTCGGGGCGTGGCTCAGTCTGGTTAGAGCGCTTGGTTCGGGACCAAGAAGTCGGAGGTTCGAATCCTCTCGCCCCGACCATCTTTTTATAATCATGTTCTGCTTATATATCCTTCAAAGCGAATCCTCGGGTCGTTTTTATGTCGGCCATACTGAAAACCTTGATACCAGAATCAACGAGCATAATTCCGGCAAGTCAAAATCGACCAGAAACAGGGGTCCATGGAAGATTGTTTACACTGAAACATTCGCAACACGCTCCGAAGCCCAAAAGCGCGAATATGAAATAAAATCCAAGAAAAGCTCGGACAGTATCAGAAGAATCATTGCTTCACACAGTAATCTTTAGAGCGTCCCGAGCACGCCGCATGGTGGGTCTCGGGAAAGTCGGAGGTTCGAATCCTCTCGCCCCGACCATCTTTTTAGCCTCAAAAAGAGGCTTTTGGCGATAACTGGCAAAACCTGTTTAATGCTGAATTAACGTTTTAAAGTTAAACGTTTTCCCTAAGGGTCCGCAAAAAAATAACTTGGGCATTTGACGGGAGATACAGGCGTTTGGATTTCAGGCGCAAACCCTGAGCGGATCGGGAGTGATGGAGAATTTCATGCCTGAAAAACGTAGCGTCTAAATAGGCTTTATCGACTTCGGAAGAAACTTTGCGGGATTTTAATTGAGAGGATGGATTTTGAGAGGATGGGCTTTCACGTATTCCCTCCCTATTGTTTCGGCCTTGAATACTGCCGCCCTTAACTTTTGAGTATAAGGATCGGATTCTTCCTTCACCGGCTGGACGGCTGGGCCGTAGTTGATTGCATTGGCTTCTGCTTCTGTGAATTGAATGAGTTCATGGCCTGTGATTTCCTGTAACAGTAAAGAGAGATAAGCGCCACGAAACAGGTCAGCAACCGACCCCGGCATTCTCAGAGGATTCATACGGTGTTGCTCCAACATCTTCCGAGAACATCAGAAATAAATATAAGAAGATACTGGCGGGAAAACATACCCCTCATTCCATACCGAGTGTTTCGGGGCTACAGCGTGGTTCAGAGGGGACGAGTTCGGACAAATCCCTTTCTGCCGTTCCTGGTGATAATAAAACACAATCCCCTGAAAAGTCAAGATAGACAAAGAGCCGGGTTTGTGCTGGAATATCCGGGACGGCTTATAGGCTGGAACTCATGGTATTTCACCGAATCCGATTTTTCTCCGGGGCGGCGCAGGGAAGTTCAGGAGGCGGTCAAGGGATTCAAAGATAATGTCCGTGTTGCTATCGTGCTTGTCCAGACGTGATTTAATCTTGTCTATTTCAAGGGCAAACTCCCTGTTCGAAACTGTAATATGCCGGAGCTGGACGAATGCGCGCATGATTGAGACATTCATTGTTATGGCGCGTTCACTGTGTAGGACGCTTGAGAGCATGGCAACGCCCTGCTCGGTGAAAGCTAGGGGCAGTTTCCTTTTTCCGCCATGGCTTGAGGTTCCAGTTTGGAATATCAAGTTTGTAAGTTCCTGTCTGTTAAGTTGAAACATAAAGTCATCGGGGAACCTTTTTATATTCCTCCGGACTGCCTTGTTTAAATTTCCGGTGGTCACGCCGTACAGTCTGGCCAGATCGGAGTCAAGCATCACGTTCTTGCCGCGCAGCACGTGGATCAGCGCGTCTATCTTCTCGATGTCCGTCTTTTGTTTCATGCAAATAAGAATAAATCAGAAAATATGGGAAGTCAAGAGGCGGCGACGGACTTGTTTCATTTTTCAATTTCTCCACCTTCATCTGGAGTTGTCCTGGTTTTGATTAGATAATCAAGGTAACCTTTAATGAAAACCGCCAGTTCCTTGTCGTGGAACGGATAAATATCCAGTGGCGCAGCGGACACTGCTTTCTTTTTCCGGTTCACTGAACGAACATAGTTCAGTGAATATTTATCATGAGAGAGCGCATTGAATCGTCCGCCAGGAAAGGTCACCTTCCATGCTGGGTTTTCCTGACTTGCCCAGGGTGAAGACTCCTGCGGATCCGCCGTCGACTTCAATTGCCACCTGCCCCCAGAAGATGATCCCGCCCACCGGTCTGTCTTCAGCCGGCACCACAACCAGGCATTCGCCCGCCCCATCGCGGTAGAGCCTCCATAGGATGTTTTCGCCGTGGACTTTCACAGTTTTATCCAAGGCGTCCTCGATCTGTTCGATGAGCCGCTGCTGCGGATCAAGGTCTGTGAGGAACACGACATTGGATTTGGACGCCCTGGCTCCATGAACCTCGCCCTCGCAGGAGACAAGCTTGTTGGCAAGATCATTCGGAAGCTGGCGGCAGACTTCCAGTCGCTGCGGACGGAACGCAGGAAGCGTGCATTCAACATCGAAACCCCGCATGTAATGCTCGGCGGTCATCTCCGGAATTTCGAGAAGCCCTGCGAAATCCGCAGAAAGGGATTTCCCGTTTTCATCGAACGCCACCGGAGTTCCAACAAAGACCAGGCGTCCGCCGGATTTTGCGAACTTCGCACAGATTTCAAAGGCCTTGCGGGGCATGGCCAGGGCGTAGGGCACAACTAAGATCCGGTATGAACCGAGCTTATTGACAAGACGGCCCTTCTCGACACGGCTTTCCGAGATGAGCCTGCTGTCGACAAAATCCGCCGCTATGGAGCGCCCTATGAAGAGTTTGCTGGTGTTGAGGCAGAACGCCTTTTGCGCGTTGGCAAGTCCGGGCAGGTTCCATCCGCATACGCCTTCCCATCCATGCCAGACCGCAATGTCTGCCACTGGTTTCTTCCCGTCCACCGCGCGTTGCAGTTTCCGATGCGCCTGCATGGACTTGACGCTCTGGAGCCAGGTGTAGTGCCCCTCCTGCAATATGCAGTCGCTGTCGGAACCGAACCAGATGTTGAACCAGTTGATGTTCATGAGCGACATCAGGTTCACGTTGCTGCGGACATTCGCCACGGTTGGCTTGAAATGCCAGGTGTTCACCTCGGCCTCTCCCGATGGCGTAAGCCTGCCCAGCGATGAGGCAAGAACATAGGCATATGCGACAGAGGCCTGGTCCCACCATGAGCAGTCTGTATAACCGGCGTCCATGTTGTCATTAAGGCGGAAGTAATCAACCGCTCCAGCACGGTAGTCGTTGATGCCCCCCTCGCCCTGCCAGGTATGGTGCGTACCGAAGATCAGGTTCTGCCCGAAAAGTTTTTTTGCCTTGGCGTTGAGATTGGCCTGCGCCTGCGCAAGTCCCTCGTTGAGGGTGCGGTAGTAGTCGAGACGTACTTTCACGGATTCGCCGGACATTCCTGCTTCATCAAGAAGGTTCAGCTTGTCGGAGAGCCTGTAGCCGTTGATCTTTTCAAACGCGCTGGCGAATGCCCTGCCGTAACGGTAGCTGCTCCAGTCGCCGTCGATGGCCGGTTCGTCCCAGCCCACGCCGTCCAGAGGGATATCCCGGTAGCACTCAAGCAGATCATCATAGTAAAGCCTGAAGCCCTCGGCCCAGAAATCGGCCAGCGTGTTCGAAGAAAAACGGACATAGGCTATAAACGTTCCATCGGCTACGCCTCCGAGTTCGCCCCGGAGTTCGATTGTCTTGCGGCAAGAAGCCGCCGTTCCCTCTGCATAGTTCAACTCCCTGTGGATATTTCCGTTCCGATAAAAATGTTCCTCGCGGCGGACAGCAAACTCTGGATTGATCCTGCGGACTGCTCCGCCGGAGCAGAGATAGGCTGCCTCGATGCCGTCGAAGACAGGCGTCGCTCTCACAGCGGGCGGAGTGTCGATACGCAGCAGCCAATGTCCGTCGGAAACTTTCGACACGCATCTGACCAGCTTGCATCCCATCGCGTCTGGATAGCGCCGTCCCATGTCACTGCATGCGATCAGATGAGGTTCGCAGTCGAGGACAGCGCGCATGCCTCTGGCATGGGCCATCTTCACGGCACGCGCGACAATTCCGACGATCTCCGGAGAAGTGTGCGTGAAATTGCTGTTCCTCAAGAAAAGCCTGATGATCCCGAAGCCGGAGTCGGCAAGCGTATTAACCGCCCTGTCGATGTATTCCGGATCATGGAGCATTGGCTCATTGATCCAGATACCCATGCTCTGTTCGTGATCCCTTGCAGTTCCGGGCAGGTTTCCAACTGGTTTAGATTGTCGCGATATCATTTTAAAGACACCTTTTTTTAATTATTTCCTCATAATCATGTATCCAGGATTCGCTGATATAATTGAAATAAGCCTCCAGCAGGGTTCCCTATGGCAATTCCTCCTCGAACAACGGGACAAGCGGGATGGATTCCATGTCTTGAAGTCCGCTCCTCCCCTTTGATTCCAGGAGCGCGTCGATGATGACGGAAAGGGCCTTCCTTATGTCATAGCCGAGTCTCTTGACTGGCATGACCGACGTTACCGGGTTCGGCCAGTTGCAGTGTGCCACTATTTCAAGTTCCTCGGGCACCTTCACTCTTGAGAGGAAGACTCCGCCGAGGGCGTAGTCGACAAGATTGTCATCGGCTATTATCAGTCCGTTCGGGCGTCTGTCCCTTGGACCGTCAAGAAGGATCCTCGTTATTTTTCCGGCCCCCTCCCTTGTGTCCGTGCCAATCGGGATGAACCAGTGATCAGGGGATTCCATTCCGGAACTGTCCCTTTTTTCGAGGAACTTGCCGAGCATGATCTTCATCGCCTGTTCTCCCTGGAACAGGACGGCGATCCTCTTTTTCCTCCTGGACAGGAGGTAGTCGCAGGATTTGCCGACGTAGGCCTTCTGGTCGAACTTCATGCATGTGGAACCGTTTATAACCGGTATTCCCGGGAAATGCAGGATCTCGCATGCGTTTGGCAGGCAGGGCATCGAGATGTGGACGACGCCCCCGATCCTCATCCCGCTGATTTCGGAAACCAGCTTCTGGCAGTCGGGATTGTCGACATGCGGTTCGAAGTCCTGGAAGATCTCGAATTCGAGTTTTCTTTTTGCGCTCTCCCCTCCGAGGATCTTGAGCATCGTCTGCAGGAAGCGGTTTGCGGATAGCGACACCTTCTCCTCCTTCGGGAATATCATGGCGAACCTGTTCAGGATCGGAGGCCTTTCAGACACGAAGACACCGGCCCTCTCCCGGCCTATCACCATACCGCTGCTCTTAAGCAGCTTCATGCAGGCGTTGATCGTGATGTAGCTGACCTTGTGGATTCTTTCCAGCTCGTCGTAGGTGGGGAGCTTTCCTCCGGGCGGAATTTTCCCCGACGCGATTTCCGCGCATATCGCCCTGGAAACTCTTTCAAGCTTGTTCATGTGGTTCAGTCTATGATTAATTAAACTGGATATATCATGTTCCCATATGTATATATTCAATATTGAATTAAGTCAAGACATAAAAGATGAAATTTGAAATCAGCCTATATGCTATTGCCGCAACCAGAAAGCACTTCGGGTCTGGCACCATCTCCTGCCATCAGAAGCAGGCCTATCTCGTCCTTGGAGCGTGCAGGCCGAAAGCCTTCTCGCTCTCCAGGTTAAGCCACGCATCGTGTTGCCGTCGGTGTTTCTGCCAGGTCTTGATCAGGGTATCCGGTTCATTCGCGGGAACGACTACCACGATTTCGCCGGTTTGATTTGCTATTTCCAGCGGTAGCCCCGAGGCAGTGGCGTTGACTTCGGACAGGGAATCGTTTAGAAACTGGTAGACCTTGTAGCGTCCAGGGGGCAGGTACAGGGTTGTCTTGGTAAGCAGTTGTGGATAAAAGCCGCCCCAATACGCCTTTTCGGGCATTGTCCCAGCAGGACTTTTCCCGTTTTCACCGCGTCCGTCGTCTAACCATTGCTTTTGCAGGGCGCTGCGGTTCCGGACGACAAAGATGCTGCCAGGATCCTTGGATGAAGTGTATGAATGGACGGATACGCCTGTATTTCCGTCCGCCAGCGGCGTGATCTTTGACCGGGCCAGGAGCGCAAGAATGACCTGCGTATCGAACGAGGCGTTCTTCAGGCGGCCGCAGTCGTAGTGGATATAGATGGTCTTTCCATCCTTCTCCTTTCCAATCTCGGTGACAAGAGGTCGTCCATCCGTCTCCAGCAGAACCTTTGACGGTAAATCCGACTGAAGCTGAAAAGATCCCTGTCCGCTGATCGGATCCATGTTCCAGGGACCACCCAGAGTTCCGCTGGCAGTCTTGCCCGCAATTGGATCTGAGGCGGTAATGCGGCTCAGGCCAATCGGGTTTCCGGCCTGCGGCGCAATGATTTTGTTCAGCAGCTCAGGAGAATCTTCTGTGTAATAAAGGCCGGCCACCCAGGCGGGATCATTAATCCGGTGGGTTGGCAGCGAACCGTGCGCAATCAGCCTGCGGGCCGGGCTGCCTTTCAGCCAGTCAGCCAACTTGTCCATCAGGCCGTCGGGCAGGTCGATGGAATTATAAATGACAACATCATAGTCGTTCAGGTTGACTCCGATGAGGGAGCTGTCCGCAAAATCGAAGGGAATGGCCCATGCCAAGAGGATCTGGGAAAGGTAGCCGATGTCGTTAGAGAACTTTTGCAGGTGCCAGGTCCGACGGATCAAAGGGCGGTCGCCAAGGTAGAGCAGGCGACGCGGACGGGCGTCGCTTACTCCATCTTCAACGGCAGTATTGGCGCCCGCACCCGACATGAAAAGCTGTCCGTTCCTGTATTTCTGCCGTGGGGAACCGCCCGTAGCGAGCTGCTCGGGTGAGTTCAGAACATACTTCTTGTCGATCTGTACCGGCATCTCAGCCTGTTCCAGAAAATCGTGGTGGACTTCTGCAAAATCTGAGGCCGCCCGCAGGTCAAACCATGTGACAAACGAGAAGCCGGGCGACCAGTAGGGCGTACGGTTGCCATTGTGCCCCAATTCACCCATCAGACCCAATTTTGAGCCGGAGGTGATCCGTCCATACCAGCGCAGACGCTGAATCCGTTCGTCGCTGGCCAGATCCTGGAAATAGACCATGAAGGAGTCGTCAAACCGTTCGAACAGGGGGCGGTTGATCCCCGGCAGCGAGATTAGTCCGACTTCATCAACGCCGTGAAGTGGAAGTTCGGGAATGAGGATGTTCTGCACTTCGAGCCCCCGTTTGTTCATGATATCGTCGACATAGGCGTTGAAACGCAGGAATTCATAGCGGATAAGGTTGTACCAGAGCAGGAGCATCTTGTTGCGTGAGCCTCCCGCCGGATCGGGCCGCAGCATGGGAAGGGTTGGCGGAGAAAATTCTCCCCATGTCTTCAAACCGACATCCGCCGGCGTGAACTCGAAGCCGTAGTAGCGCTTGAAGTAATCTTTGAAATGGAGAGTGGATACGTGCGCGCCCTCAGAGAACTTGATTCCTTCATCCTCCCCCTTGAGAACCTTGCGGAAAGCAATGATATCGCTTTCGGCATAGCCGCCGGGCAGATAGCCCGGGCCGATAGGATAATGGGAGTCTCCAACCAGGAAACGGTTGAAACCAGCCTTCTGGATCTTATCGGCCCATTCGGGAAAGCTGTCCAAATACGCTTGATTCGCAAGGGACGGGAGATGGGAGCGCCAGTATAAGTCCTTCACGGAGTCACCGTCTGTTCCATCGATCAGCTTGGTCCAGACATCATGACGGGCATTCACATAAAAGCCCCAGGTAGTATAATAGCCAATCGAGGCCGAGGGCATGGCCTTCCGGGCGGCTGCATTGGTTCTGGACATGCGATCGTAATCGAACCCCCACACCGAGTTAAACCCCGCGAAACAGGATGGAAACATACTCATCCACCTCTCGCCGTGGTCGCTGAAGATGGAGGCCGTGAAGTCCTCGCTCGCAGACCAGTTGAACCTGACAAGTGGCGGTTTCGTCGCCGCCACATCTTTTCCCGCCTCGGATGTCGGAGTTCCAGCGGATGGACGATTCGTACAAGACGCCAGGACCAGAACAGTTGCAAGCACTGCGTAAAGCGGGAACTTGGACATAAGATGCCTCCTCTAAATAGTTTAGTTTTTAGAAACTTGATCGTATAGGAATTTGTATTTGGGATCGCTGGCAACCTGCCGGCATTCTTCTTCTTTTCCACTTCATTCGCCAATCATTATGCCACCAGGTTGCTGGCGTTCCATAAAAGCTCCGGCGTAGCCGGTTAAGTTCACATACCCGGAATAATTATGTCATGGGCTCCATCTGTAATTGACAGTATTGCTAATGCCGGTTATGTCCATGAGTTCAGCATGCATGTCTATAAACAGGATATTGCTTTTCCAACTCTTCCTTGCATGCCACGTGTATCTTCCAAGAGCCCCTGGCCAATTCCAACCGCTGGGCTCGCTCCAGCTGTTATACATCGTCCAGTCTCCGGCAAGTATGAATTTATTTTCGTTTTTATTTGGGTAACGATATGTACGGACATAACTAAAGTTGTATGGGTAGCTCGTTCCAAAGTCCTGCCAACAGCTTTTATAGATACCGCCGATGGCATTGTCCCGATTGTCCGATGGACATTGATAGCTTCTGATGTTTGTAAGATACGAGGACAGCGGTCTTGCGGCGACGGTAGCGGCGGTCTCTCCGAATTGCAGTGCTCCTGAATTTCCTCCGCCCCAGGACCACATGTTGTTGGGAGACAAAAGCGGAAATTTCCAGTTGTTGTCATCCATATACATTGCCCACGACTGACCGATCTGCTTCAGATTGGAGAGGCACGAAATTGTCTTCGCCTGTTCCTTCGCCTGTTGTAGCGCCGGAAGCAGCATTGCCGCCAGAATTGCGATGATCGCAATTACGACCAGGAGTTCTATGAGGGTGAAGGGGATGAAACGTGATCCGCAACCCGCGGTCGGAGATCCGTAGTCCGTAGTCAAAGATCCTCTGTACCTTGTTTTTTTCATATCCTTGCCTCCATGTTGTATTTATTTTTTCAGCATCAAGCCAGGCACTGACTTTATTTTCTCCCCGCACGATGAACGTTCCACCAGCTTCGGCTTAAGCAGGATATGCCTGGAGTTTACAATAGGGGATATGCCCTCAAGATGGTTTATCAGGATTCTCGACGATTCCGCGCCCATCTCTTCGGCCGGCTGATCAACGCTTGTCAGATCAAGTCCGATGATTTTATAGGCTTCCATGGCAAGGTTGTCATATCCCACGAGGGCGACATCCTCCGGAACCTTTAACCCCGCTTCGCCCAGGGCCAGGAATGCGCCGTAGGCCATGTTGTCCTGCATGCAGACAATTGAATCGAAGGGGAGGCGCCTGTTGAACTTCCTGATCCATTCCTGGACAAGACGTTTGGCGGACGTTTCGTGTCCGGCTACCCCGAGTTCCGCTTCAAGTACGGGGTTGGGCTTCATTTTGTAGTCGGACAGTGCGTTCTGGAAACCCATGCGGCGCTGCTGATCAACGATGCCGGCATCTTTGCCGAAGCCCAGAAGCGCAAATTTACGTCTGCCAAGCTTTATGAGGTGATCTGTCGCCATGTACATTCCAGCCACATTGTCCGTCATTACGCTCATGGCATTCACTTCCGGAAAATAATGGTCTACAAATATGACGGGAATGTTCATGCTTTCCGCCCGGCGGAACAGTTCGACATGTTTTGCCCTGCAGGCTGTCGGCGCCGCAGGGTAGATGATTATCCCGTCCACGCCTCTTTCAAGCATCTGGTTCAATTTGCTGAACTGCAGCTCGGGGTCGGAGGACTGATAATGTGAAAATATAAGTTCGTAGTCCCGGCGCGAGATTTCATTTTCAACACCCTTGACTATCCGCGCAATGAATGAATTGTTAATTTCAGGAACCAGAAGTCCGATACGACTCGTCGCATTCCTTTCCTTTTTCATGGGGCGTTTTTTCAGGAAAGTCCCTTTTCCCTGGCAACTCGATAGGATGCCCTCGTCCGCCAGATCCCCCAGGGCCCTGCGGACAGTGATCCTGCTGACGCCTAACTTCCTGCAGAGTCCCATCTCCCCGCCGGGGATCTTATCCCCTTCCGACAAGGTGCAAAGATAGTCTTCAATCTTCAGGCGGACCTGGAGATGCAGGGGAAGAGATTCTCTGGAAATTTCCATGTTTTCCCTCTTTTGATTCTATTGTTATAACAATAATACAATACGTATTTTAAATGTCAATGTTCAAATGGAAGATTTTCCTGATTTTATAAACTTCAACGTTCCTGCCCTGTGCAATATCTACGTCCATTGATACAAACAGGGAATACTTACGGCAAGTTTCGAATATCCTACAGACGGGAAAGCTCCCATTGGGACGGTCGGCAGAATCCGGTTAAATATTTTTTCCAGAGATGATGGCAAACGTGTATGGACAAACGGAAAATACGTAATATGTTTTAAACCAAATTACGTGAAAACACTGAGAAAGAAGAATAGAAATGACTAAAATATTTATTTCGCTGTTTATTCTTGTTTCACTTTCCATCTGTCCTCTTTTTTCGTCTGAAAATACTGCGGCCGCAGGCAACGAGAAGACTGAAGTAGAAATAGCGCAGTTCTACTTGCCGAATTCCCCGGATGATCCCACAACAAAGAATCTGATCGAGCTTATGAATGCGGATCCGCACATTAAGATTTCCCAATGGGGCGGCCTTCCCCTGCCGGGAGGCGCCGGCAGAGCACCTATAATGATGTCCATCGCCGGACAGACCGCTCCTGACATCATGGGGTCATGGTTTCATATCCTGAGCAATGACATCAACCAGGGGTTCCTCTATCCACTGAACGAATGGATAGGTGAAGACAAAAACGGCAACGGACAGATAGACGACAACGAGGCAATATGGCCTGGCTGGAAAGAAATCCCCCTCCTGTGGCGGCAAGTCGCCACAAAAAAAGGAAAAGTATACGCACTCCCGCAGGCGACTAAGAATTACATGGGGGTCATATTCAGGACCGACCTTGCAAGGGCGGCAGGTCTCGATCCCACGAATCCCCCTCAAACCTGGGATGAATTCATTTACTGGTGCCAGAAACTGACCGATCCTAAAAGAGACGTTCCCGGTGCGATAATCAAGGAAGGGCAGCGCGGCATAGCGCTTACACCCTACGGCTTTACATGGCTCCCCTGGATGCAGTCAGCGGGAGGAGATCCAATTGTCCAGATAAGGAAAAGTCCCAAGACCGGCAAGGAATATGAGTTTTCGATGGAGGCTACATCATTCGTATCCCCTGACGGGGAAAATCTTTCGACAGCGGATCCGGTATGGCGTGCGAATTTCGCATCAGCTGAAGGAATTGCAGCGGCTGAATTGTTCCAGAGGCTGAGATGGATGAAGTGGTTGATCGATCCGGAGACAAGTGAACCGGTCAATCTCACAAAGGAAGATATTGCAAAAGGAGAAGTGAGTTTCAAGGACCGCCTGATAAAATTCACGGAAGAGGACATAATAACAGGAGTTGCACGCGGACAGACAGGGCAGCGTGGAACGGGAGCGGGCGAACTGCTTGCACGAGGGGAAGTCGGGATGTTCGCATGGTTTGTCCAGGATCTCTTCGGAGTCGGACAGAGCATGGGGCTCAATCCTGAACTTCTTTCATGGTTCCCCTTTCCTGCCGGCCCCGCCCCGAAAGGGCGGCGAGTGGTCCAGATTCAGAGGCATTATGCCGATATCACCGAAGGTGCGGGAAGAAGACCCAGTACTGGCAGGGACAAGGTATGGGAGGCCTTGACTACAATCACAAATCAGAAGGTCGTCGATGACGGCATAACGAAAAACGTGCTTTCCGGCCTGGCCAATTTCATAAACCCACTTGACCTGCAGAGACTAGGTTTCGATGATTATCTCAAGGATGTTCCCGAGGTGATAAAGAGGAATTTCAAGGAAATTGAAAGCGGAAAAATCCAGTCCTTCACCGAACCCTACATGGGTTTCTGGGTTCCGATGGACACCTCACTTAACACCATGGTCCTGAGTCAGATCATTGCCGAAACAGGCGAGAACTTCGATGTCGCCGGATCGCTGAGGAAAGTTGAAACCGAAGCGAACAGCGGAGCCATGTTCACACGCTCCGAGAAGGAACTTTCAAAATATAGGATTCCCGCGCTGATCATATTTTCAATCCTCGTACTGGCCGCCGGTTTTATCCTCTCCCTGATTATCCGATCATTCTTCCAGAAGAAAGCACCCGGTGTGGAGACGAGCAAGTCCGTGACCCATCCTCTGCTGCCGTGGGCTATGATCGCCCCCGCAATCATACTCATAGGACTCTGGAGCTACTACCCCCTCATGAAAGGCATGGTAATGGCATTCCAGGATTACAAGATCATAGGGGACAGCCGCTTTGTCGGACTCGACAACTTCATAAACCTTGCGCTCGACAAGACATTCTGGATAAGCCTGTGGCGTACGGTCGAGTTCGTTTTCCTCAATGTCATCCTGGCCTTCTGCATACCGATCGGACTCGCGATGCTGCTCTCCGAAGTTCCGCGCGGGAAAATCTTCTTCAGGACCTTGTTTTTCCTGCCGCAGGTTACAAGCGCGCTCGTCATTGCGCTGATATGGAAAATGCTCTACGATCCGACTCCGAACGGCCTATTGAACCAGTTCATAGCCATTCTCAACCAGCTGCCTCTTGTAAACATCCCCTCCCAGACCTGGCTCCAGGATCCTAAATTCGCGATGCTGTGCTGTATCATCCCGACCGTCTGGGCGAGCATGGGGATGGCAAGCCTATTGTATCTCGCGGCCCTCAAGTCCGTGCCCGAGGAGATTTACGAGGCGGTCGAGGTTGATGGAGGCGGGATAATGACAAAACTGCGTACGGTCACTATTCCCACGCTGATGCCCCTCATCATCATCAATTTTGTCGGCGCCTTCATAGGGACGTTCCAGAACATGGGGAACATATTCCTTCTGACATTCGGCGGTCCCGGCGATTCCACGACGGTCATCGCGCTGAAAATCTGGATCGAAGCCTACAACAACCTGCGTTTCAGCATGGCTACCTCCATGGCGTGGGTTCTCGGTTCCCTACTCATAGGCTTCACCTATATTCAAATACGCATGCTGCGCCAAGTTGAATTCCGCAAGGCAAACTGGGATTAAGGAGAACTTCGACTATGCCAATCATTCCTACAATCGGAAGAAAATCATTCAGGACAAGAATCCTGATCATATTTATCTACCTGACGCTCTGTGTCCTCGGCACAACGATGGTTCTTCCTTTCATGATAACGCTTTCCGGGGCGATGGCGAACCCTTTTGATTATTACCGTTTCAGACCCGTATTAAGATGCTTTTATTCCGAGGGCGACAGGTTCGTCAAGGGACTCGTCAACTATTTCAACGGCACAAGCGACTGGTCGGGACAGATGAGGAGTTATTTCACGGAAATGCCGGACCACTGGCGGAACTGGGAAGGCATTGGCCGCGATATCAGGGGGACTGATGCATTCTCCGCAAAATATCTCTCGGAAGGCAATAATGAGATCATCCGGAGGCGCGCGGCGGACTATGCGGAGTTTGTCAGTGCTTATCCGACGGAGGACACGATATGTCCGGTAATTGATCCGCAGGCCGCGAGATTTCTCGCGAATGAATACATCCGGCAGTGGAAAAAGGATAATCCCGGAAGCACGGCATCTTCAGGGGAAATCAGGAAGCAGGCTCTGGCCCTGCTCTCAAAATCATGGGGCATCCCCTACCCTGAGTTTTATTCTGTCCAGCTCCAGAGGGAAATGAAACTGCCCCTGAACCAGCAGTCGTTTTTCCCGCCGGAAGACAACAAATACAGGGATTTCACCCTTCTGAAGAAGAAGTACGGGGAGCACCTCTTTACGCCGGGGATAAGGAGCCTTTGGAAAAAGTATCTTAAATCGCATAATGTGAATGCGCCATACCCGCCGGAGTTTCCCGCATGTGATTCGGCTGATGTGAAAATAAAAGCTCTCTGGCTCGATTTCAGGAAGGAAGTCTGCCCCGCCTCCCCGACCGTTCCATTTTCCATGAGGGCGGTATGGAGGAACTACCTGGACGGAGAGGAAGTCCGCAAAACCCTCGGATTGAAGTCCGGAGAGAATTTTACGGTGGACTCATATAACAGGCTTGCCGGAACATCCTACAGGAAAATCAGTGAAACTCCGTTTCCCGTACCAGATTCCGAAGGGGAAGGCATAAGGAAAATATGGAGGCATTTTGTCGAGACAAGGTATCCGCTCCGCCTGACGACGATAAAAGTGACCCCCGGCCTGGAATTGCAGTTCAGGAATTTCCTGGAGCAACGTTTCAAATCCCTTGAAAACGTGAACAAGCTTCTCAATTCAGAATACAAGGCATGGGACGATTTCAAGCTGGCCCCGAACAGGTCTCCCTCGCTTAAGCCCAATGCGGCGAACCCCCTCGGCAGCGTCTGGTGCGATTTCGTGAAGAACCTTTCCTATGAATACAGGATTGTCGCTTCTTCGGAACGGCAATACCAGTCCTTTCTTCTGAAAAAATACGGAAGCCTGGAGAATATCAATAAAACTTATGGATGGAAAATCTCCTGCATCGAGGAGGCCTTCCCTCCCTTAAGAGATGCATACCTGATCACGTTCCAGAACAACGACTGGGGTAATACGCTCGGTTCCCTTTCAGAGAACTTCTCGATAATATTCGAATATCTTGTCCACCAGGGGCGGGCTGTCCCCGTGACAATACTGCTTATAGTGGCGGCTATTTTCATCACCTTGACAGTCAACCCGATCGCGGCCTACGGGCTGAGCAGATTCGGCATGAAGGGAATTGACAAGGTTTTCCTTTTTATTCTCGCTCCTATGGCGTTCCCTGCGATGGTCAGCGCGATCCCCGCATATCTCCTCATGCGCGACATAGGACTTCTGAATACGTTTTTCGCCCTTATCCTTCCCAGTGCGGCAAACGGCATGGCCATATTCATATTGAAGGGATTCTTTGACAGCCTTCCTCCCGAGCTTTATGAGGCCGCCACGATAGACGGCGCGAAAGAGTGGCAGATCTTCACAATTATAACTCTTCCTCTCATGAAACCTATTCTCGCAATACAGGCGCTGGGTGCCTTCCTTATGGCATACACCAGCTGGGAATGGGCCCTGATAGTGTGCCAGAACCAGGACATGTGGACTCTTTCCGTATGGTTGTATCAGGCAAGCCAGTACTGGCAGGATTACCCGTGGATTGTGATGGCCGGCTTTGTAATAGCGTCCATTCCAACCCTTCTTGTTTTCCTTTTCTGCCAGAACATCATACTCAAGGGCATAATTCTGCCGTCAATGAAATAAGGGAAGTTCTAAGTTGATTAAGAAATGCCCTGAATTCAAAGATTCGAACTGCAGGGTGACATGCACGGACAAGCCGGAAAAGGCGTTTTCCGATAGGGGTAGGGAGAGCGCATTGGTTTGCGTTCCCCCTCCCTCCGAACCGGACTGGCGGATTTCCCGCATCCGGCTCTCCAGTTGGCGATTGCTCTAACATCGAGATTGACAGATTTTGAGATGG
>JBAQUG010000516.1:0-5325 GCA_049297395.1 Victivallales bacterium
AAACATATCTTATGCTTGGCGAAAAAGAAAAGGCTAAAGAGCAATGGCAGAAAGCGCTCGAGCTTAAACCAAACGACGAAAAACTGAAAGAGCAGGTTAAAGCAAAATTAGATGCTCTCAACATGTAACCAAACTGCTACAGATAAACTCTTTAGTTGTAAAAACATGCTTGAATTTGTAGATTAATGATAACTTGTCGGGAACAGCCCTTGCGGGCCTAACTACAAACGAATTTCCTTAAATTAATTGGTTCGTAGTCAATGTCGCAAGACATGTTCTTAAAGATTTTAACGTATTGAGGATTTTACTCATGAAATTCATCATCATAGGAAACGGGCCCGCGGGATTCTACGCGGCGAAGAAGCTCAGGAGCAACGTTCCTGACTGCTCGATAACCATGTTCGATAGGGAGTCCCTGCCCTTCTACACGAAGATACGCCTCCCTGATCTCATCGCCGGAAAAGTCGAGGAGAAGAAGCTTTTCCTGTCAACATTGGAGGATTATAAAAAATCCGCCTTGGAGATCCACCTCGACACCGAGATCGCGTCAATAAATCCAAAGGACAAGAACATTGTCACGTCCACAGGGCGGATTTTTCTTTACGACAAGCTCGTCATCGCGACTGGAGCAAAGGCTTTCAGGCCAAACACGATCAAAGGCATCAGCAATGACGGCGTATATGCGCTGAGGACAATTTCCGATGCCAGGCAGATCATGGACAAAATGCGGATTTCGCAGAAGGCGGTTGTTCTCGGTGGCGGACTCCTCGGTCTTGAACTCGCCCAGGCGCTGAACGGCAAAGGACTCAGGGTGGATGTGATAGAATTTTTCCCGAGACTCCTCCCTAAACAGCTCAACGAGAGCGAAGCGGCAATCCTGCTCAAAAAGCTGGAAACTCAATCACTTTCATTCTTTCTCGACAGGATAACGACTGAAATAGTCTCGAATGACAACGGTCTTATTGTCAGGACAAACAGAAACGATGAGATCAAGGCTGATTTCATTATTGTTTCCGCAGGGATCAAGACCGAGATAAACCTCGCGGAATATTCGGGGCTTAAAACCGAGTTCGGGATTATCGTCAACGACAAGTTTGAGACGTCTGAAAAGGATATTTACGCGATCGGAGACTGCGCGCAGTTCGACGGGAAGACATTCGGGCTCTGGGCGGCGGCCAAGGAACAGGGCGAGGCGCTTGCGGACATCGTTTCCGGGAAACGCGCCGCATACAAGCCTTCAGCATTCAATCCGGGTCTGAAGGTGACGGGGATCAGTCTGGATGAAATACGCAAGGAAGCGAATGACGGAAGTGCGGGAGTTCGAAAGTTCTAGAGTTCTGGAGTTTTTAGCTTAAAACCTAAAACTTAACACTTAAAACTATGGAGAACAACAAATGGACAAGATAATCATCAGGGATCTGAAGATATCCACGATCATCGGGACGTTCGAATGGGAACGCAAGGAGAAGCAGGACGTGGTCCTCAACATCGAAATTTCCTGCGAACTTCGCAAGGCCGGCAAAAGCGACAAGCTCGAGGACACCGTCGACTACAAGACCCTGAAAAAAAGAATCATAGACCTCCTGGTCAAGGCGGAATACTTCCTGATCGAAAAGGCGGCCGAATCAATCGCCGAACTATGCCTTGCGACTCCCGGCGTGATAAAGGCCAAGGTAACGGTCGACAAGCCCGGTGCACTGCGATATGCGAGAAGTGTCGCGGTGGAAATCGAACGGCCGTGAACTCATCTCATAATCGGTATATTTCATCCGCCTGAAGGCGTGACCCCACAACGCCTATGTCTTGATAACACACCTCGGCATGTAAAATCAACGCGCTTGGAGTACCGGCTTTAGCCGGAAAAATTCTTCTTACCGCTTCCGCTTGACCCTAGCTTCAAAGGGGAATTTACAGCTTCAAGCCCATCTTGTAGTCATTGAGCATGAAACCGTTTCCGAAATCGGTGTCGACCTCCCCGAGGATCTTGAAACCCCAGGCCACATAGGCGTTCAATGCTCCAGTATTGCTCCTGTTGACGAAAAGGATTAGCTCTGAGGCTTTCTGCGATCTTGCGTATCCGGCGACGTCTTCAATAGCGGTCCGTCCCACCCGCCGTCCATGGAATTCATGCCTGATGTAGATCTTGTGGAGCTTGCACTGCCGGGGATTGATCATCGAGAACGAATAATAGCCGATCGGCTTTCCGTCATCCTCGATCAGCTTCCAGGTGAAACCGTCCTTCATTTCCGACTTTATCGTGTCGGAACCGTACATCTTACCCAGCATGAAGCCAATCTGCTCGTCGCTGATTATGCCCGGAAAAGTCTTTCTCCAGATCTCATCGGCGAGCCGCTGGACAACAGGAATGTCCTGTTCGGAGATGATCCGGAACGAAATCATTTTCTCTTGGGCCTAATCTTGGAGAGCGGGGCGAATATGGATTTAAGCTCGTCACTATGGGCGTCCACCGCCTTGATCGTCTCCGGAGTGACAAGATCCTTATACTTGTTGATCTTTTCCTTCAGGGGCTTGAGCTGCGTACTTGCAATCCCCTGCGCCGCTGCAGGCATTTTCTCTATCTTCTTTTCCAGGTCATCGGAGTTTTTCTGGAGAAGCTGGTATGCGTAGACAGTGGTGACCGCCGTCGTGACCTTCAGGAAATTTTCATAGCCGGAAAACCCTTTTTCCTTTGCGAACGTCTCCCACTTCTCCTGGTTTGCAGCCGCTTCCGTCATGGCGGCCGTGACAGTATTGGGGTCGGCAGGATTGAGATCCTTGTTCTCCTTTATGAATTCAGGAAAAGCCGCTATGAATTTAACAACCTCCTCTTCACTGGCGGAAAGCTTTATCGCTTCCGCCTTCTTATCCTGAGCGCCAGTCGAAAAGGCGGCGGCAATCCCAAAAACCACAAGGATCGAAATTAGAATATTCTTCATCTTCAACTACCTCTTTCTTGTTATAAATATTTCCGTCCGGAAATATTTATCTGATCATTCCCTTTTTCCTGGCGTACTTGAAAATCCCGCCGGCGTCGATGACTTCCTTGACATCTCCAATATCATTGATCTTGTGGACTTTACCAGTCTTAATTACTTTAAGTTCGTTCTTTTCAAGTGAAATCTCGACCTCGTCCCCGGTCTTGAGCTCCTTGTTAAGGTCTTCCTTCGTAATCTCCACCGGATAGACCTCGCCGGTCGCTATGCAGTTGCGGAAGAATATACGCGCGAATGAATTCGCGATTACCGCCTTAGTACCAGCAGCGCCAAGGCTTACAGGTGCGTGCTCCCTGCTGGATCCGCAGCCGAAATTCTTACCGCCGATGATTATCGGATATTCCGTCTTGAATACACCGTCCTTGACAAACCTAGTCTTATATTTGTCCGGAAGCCCGCATAACGCATAGCTTCCAAGCTTTTTGTATTCATCCGGATTTGTCGGGACAAGGTTGAGGTACTGCGCAGGTATTATCTGGTCAGTGTCAATATTGTCGCCCACTACAAACACTTTGCCTTTTATCGTATGATGAGACATTTTCTTCTCCTTTTTAAATAGTCGTCGGTCGTCGGTCTTAAATAGTCGTCAGTCGTCGGTCGTCGGTCGTCAGTTAAAAGAACTGGAAACACAATTTATCAGACTTGTTGTCATGCGACTGAACTGTTTTATCTTTTCTATCAAGATATTTTTAAGTTGTTCTGAAATATAATTCAGCTTAGGGTAATTTCTTGTTGACTTGTATATGTCAATAACAATCTCCATCCCAAGCTGCCAAATCTTCAAATCCCTGAAATTCTTAATCTTATCCATCTTTCTTCCTGCTTTATTCGACGACCACCCACTGACGACCGACGACTCTCTTACAGATCCCTCAGATCTTCTCTGCCGACGACCGTCTGCTGACGACCGACGACTTTCTTACAGATCCCTCAGATCTTCTCTGCCGACGACCGGCTACTGGCGACCGACGACTGTTAGAGATCCCTCGGATCTGTTATTCTGCCTTTGACAGCCGAAGCCGCAGCGGTCATCGCTGAAGCAAGAATCGTCTGCGAGCCCTTGGAACCCATTCTTCCTGGGAAGTTGCGGTTCGTGGTGCTGACGCATATCTCGTCGTTGTTGCAGCGCCCGAAAGTGTCCACAGGTCCGCCAAGACATGCCGCGCATGACGGCGGCGCCGGTTTATCACAGCCTGCCTCTTCAAAGATCTGTACAAGGCTCCTGCCTCCGATCTTCTCGGTGGAAATGGCCTTTTCAACCTCGACCGTAGCAGGAACGATGAAAGTCTTCACCTTCACTTTTTTTCCGGCAAGCACAGCCGCGGCCATTTTGAAGTCCTCGATCTTTCCGCCTGTGCAGCTTCCAATGTATACACGGTCGATCTTGAAATCCTTCATGTCCGCCGCGTTCTTCACGTTATCGGGTGAGAACGGCATCGCCACGACAGGTACGAACTTCGACGCGTCATATTTCCTCACTGAAAGATATTTCGCGTCCTTGTCGCTCTTGAAGCACTCGAACGGCTTCTTAGTCTTGGACTTCACATACGCGATGGTCTTCTCGTCCGGGGCGATGATTCCATTCTTGCCACCGGCCTCGATGGCCATGTTGCAAATCGTCATGCGTTCCTCAACGCTGAGGGACTCGATGGTGGAACCAGCAAATTCCATTGCACAATAAGTCGCACCGTCTACACCGATATCGCCGATTATCCTGAGGATGATGTCCTTCGCGGTGACTCCAGCAGGGAGTTCGCCGTCAATTACAAATTTCATGCTCGCTGGAACTTTTATGAGCAGCTTGCCTGTTCCCATCACGAAACCGGCGTCGGTGTTGCCGATGCCTGTGGCGAACTCACCGAGCGCGCCATGCGTGCATGTGTGAGAATCAGTTCCAAAAAGGACTTCGCCAGGACGGCAATGCCCCTTTTCCGGGAGAGTCACATGGCATACGCCCGAATATGACGGTGTGCCAGGATCATAGAAGTATTTGATCCCCTGTTCCTTTACGAATTTCCTGAGCGTGTCGACGTTCCGGTGGCACATCTCATCGGCGGTGAAAATATAATGGTCCGGTATGATCACAACTTTTTCGCGGTCCCAGACCTTTGCGTTCTCGCCGAATTCGCGTTTGAATACGCCTATGGTTCCTGGTCCGCAGACGTCATGTGTCATCAGGATGTCCGCGCTAACCCAGATATTGTCCCCCGGGTCGGCATCCTTCTTACCGGAAGCCTTAGCTAAAATCTTTTCTGTTATTGTCATGTTATTGCACCTTTATGAATTTATTAATTGTAACACAGGCATCCTTCGACAAAGCTCAGGACAGGTC
>JBAQUG010000517.1:0-17157 GCA_049297395.1 Victivallales bacterium
GTCCCGCAGGAGGCAAAGATTGGGAGGCTAAGGGACATTCCCTTAGCTCTCCAATCTCCCTTTCCTGCCAGGTAAACTGGCAGGGGAAGGTTAAACTGAGAAATCCCGGCGAAGCCGGTTAAGTTCACAATCCAGGCACGCTAAAGCAGTGAACACCAACTTAATCAATCAGCTCAAAAGAGGCAATTTTGCAACTGCCTCGAATAAATAAAGGAGTCAAGTATGTCGGCAAAGAGGAAAAAAACAAAAATGAAAGACAAGGTGAAAAAAGGTAAATCCAAGGCGGCTTTTGATTCCGCGGCTAATCCGGACGAGGCGGCAAAAACTTCTGACGCCAAATCCCTGCCCCAGGATAAATTCTGGATCCACTCGGGGCGGGGGCTCCAGGCCATGACAAATATTGACCTTTCACGTTCCCCTGGCCCGGTGAACCGCTCTGTCTTCGGGGCGTGCATCATGTGGCCGTCAAATTCTGAAGTGGCGGAAGGAGTTCCGGATCCTAAATCGGGCCGCAGGTTGAAACATGAGGCAATTGAAGCGTCCATGTCCTTCCTGAAAGGCGGCAGCGTACGGCTCTGGGCGCGTTCCACGCCTGACTGGGACGACTGGTGGATTGACTTCTGCGACAAGGTGGGTCCCGGGCGCCGCTACATCTTTGCTGACTGGGTTACCCATCCTGATGAACCCATATATTACCGTTCCGAAAATGACAACAATCTTTTTCCGCACCAGACCCCGCAGGCATTTGGTGATTTTGTGAGGCGTCTCAACAGGCAGGCCCATCCTAATCATCCAAATGGACTTGGCATAGAGTTCTGGGAGCTCTGGAACGAACCCGTGTTTCCGCGGAGCGGAGCATGGCCTGCGGAAGACCATGCCAGGTTCTGTGTTGACGCGGCGCGTCGGATGAAAGAGGCGGATCCTTCCATAAAAATCGGGCCCCATATCCTCCACGACCCGGAATGGAACGAGCGCACGCTTTCCTATATGGCCGAGCACGGAAAGGGGCTGATCGATTTTATTGTGAACCACTATTATGATACCCTGTGGTTCCAGCAGTGGGACAAGTATGGCAGCTATATCGGGCGTGTCGCCTACAGCACGGAAATGGAATTACGGCTCCGACGTGATATGGATATGGTCCGTCGCCTTGGCGGTGGACGCTGGGAATTCGCCGTTACCGAATGGAATAATCATCCACAACGTTACGACTGGCCAGGAGAGTCAACCAGGGACATGGCCGTCGCCTTGTTCCAGGCATCTACATTGAGGGTTTTTATGAAAGAGGGAGTCGCCGCCGCCCAGGTTTTCGCCCTTCGGAGCAACTCCTTTGGATTGTTCAAAGACGAGGCGGCGCATGAAAAATACCCCACATTCCATGTCTTCGACCTTTATGGCCGGTATTTCCGGGGGGAGATGCTTGTCGAGAATACGTTCAGCCCGTCATTCGTATGGGACTGGGAAACGACCAGGGAAGGCGTTACCACCAGGAAAGCCCCTCCACGACAAGTCCCCTATGTCGATATCCTTGCATGCCGCGACGGGCAGACTGTCGTCCTGATGGCCATAAACAAGCACCCTGACGAGGCAATACGCCTGAAGATTGGAGCAGTAGGCGGGACGTTCATTTCACAAAAAGCGGAAATCACCACCCTCAGTTCCGATGACAAGGAAGGAACCGAGGCGATCCTGCGTGAAGCCACTGCGGACATAGGTTCGCCGTCAGGCGTGGAACTTCCCCCGCACAGCTTTTCGGCCATCCGGATAGGGAAGGGATGAATTTAATACACTGCCGTCCCATGGATGATTGGATGACTGGATTTATTGTTTCAGAAAAAATTACAAAAGAGCTTGACATGCCATAATAATGGTTTATAATATGAACCAGAGAGTCATAATATGAACCAGTGGGAAGGTATGAAATCAACTAATAGCAATCTTGCCGTAAACAAGGTCATTGAGGTACTTGAATACATTGCCTGCTACGGCAGCGCCATCGGTCTGACCGAGATCAGCAAGAAAACAGGATTCAACAAGGCTACGACCCATCGCATGGTCAGTACCCTGAAAGACAGGGGATATCTGAACCAGGACGAGGATACAAAAAAATATTGTCTGGGCAATAAAATCCTTGAATTGTCGCACTGCGCCTTGAATCAGATGAGAATCAGGCAGATAGCCATTCCTGTCTTGAAGGAGTTGACCAGGGAGTGCGGCGAAACCGTGCATCTGGGCATTCTGGACAATGGCGATGTTTTTTATATCGACACCTATGAAGGCAAGAAGGTATTGCGGGTTGCTTCGCATATCGGAGTCAGGCGTCCGGCCCATTGCAGTGCGTTGGGGAAGGTGATGCTGGCGTTTCTACCTCCGGAGGAGCAGCAATTGTTCTTTTCCCGGAAAACGCTGGGGAAATATACGGAACATACTATTACCGGCAAGCAGGAACTCCTGGAGCATCTAAAGGAAATCCGGCGGAATGGGTATGCGTTGGACAATCAGGAATTGGACAACGGGACGCATTGTCTGGCTGCCCCGGTAAGAGATCATCATGGCCGGATAATCGCAGCCATAAGCGTGAGCGCGTTGGTTGCGCGGGTGCCGCTGGAGAAATTGAAGGAATTCATGCCGCTGATAGTGCAGGCCGCAAAGGATGTTTCCCTGGGCATGGGCTATTCGGAATCTCTGGAATATTTTAAATGAAAAACAAAAAGGATGCCATAATGGATATGAAGGAAAAAATAGATCTCCACAAGTCGTTTTTGGAATTGGCCAATCCCGTTCCGCTTGTCGGCTGCTGCGTGGGAGGCTGGGACCAGCTCTCGAAATACATGGATGCGTCAGGGGGTGTCTTCAAGGAAGGCCAGCTTGTTCCGGAAGATATTGATCCCAGCCAGTTCCTTCCGATGTATGAATCATATGTCAAGCAGACTTTCTGCGACGATGATCTTGTCCATACCGTCGAACCGCTGCCATTTATCCCATGGACGGAAGGCGCGGCAGGCTGCCCGGTATATTGCAGCGGCAGTTCGATATGGTCAAAGCCGCTGCCGGGTTTCCTTGACTCCTTCGCTGACGGCGCGGCTCTTCCCCTTGACAGGCGGTGGCTGTCCCTTTATGGAAAATTTCTTGAGATGCTTCTTGAACATTTCGGGGGACGCTATCCTGTTTCCCAGCCCATACTCCGCGGCCCGTCCGACATCCTCTCGGCCATTGTCTCTGAAACCGACATGATATATTCATTCACCGACCGAAGGGAAACCGTCAACTCCCTAATCAGGAAATGCACAGATGTCTTCTTGGATTTTCTTGCCTTGCACTACAGGGTGAGCCGCCCATTCGAGGGGGGATTTGTCATAGGCCAGTATTACATCTGGACCCCGGGCACCTGCATCCGCCTGCAGGAGGATGCGGCTTCCATTCTCTCTCCTGCCATATATGAGGAATCCATAGCGCCCGAGGATGAGCGTATTGCTTCGGTCTGCGATTACACGCTCATGCACATGCATGCTTCCGCCCTTTTTGCCGTTGACGCCGTATTGAAGAACAAGCGGATCCAGATCATTCAATTAAGCAAGGATGACGGGAACACGACTGTTGACGCGATGCTTCCCGCGCTCAGGAAGATTCAGCATGCCGGCAAAGCCCTGGTTTTAAAGGGACGCCTGACATCTGCGGATATTGAGGTCATCAGCCGGAATCTTGATCCCAATGGACTCTGCATCCAGTGCGTGGTCGGTTCGCAGGAGGAGGCGCGGGAGGTGATGAGCCGTTTAAGGAAGAGGTAGATATTCTCGTGCCGCCAGGCAGGTAATTCCGTAAATCCAAATTATTCAAGGAGCAATAAAGCATATGAAGCAAATAGCGATAATCCATACAAGTTTTGTGTCTGTGGACGACCTTAGGAAACTGTGTTCGGAAATTATTCCGGGGGTTAAAGTCTGGAACATTGTCGATGACAGCCTCCTTCAGGACGTCCTATCCGCCGGAGGCCTGACAGAAGGCGTGACCCGGCGCATCTGCGCCTATGCAGTTGAAGCGGAGGCGCGTGGAGCCGACCTTATCCTCAATCAATGCTCCTCCGTGGGCGAGGCTGTCGATGTCGCCCGCCGCATTCTCAATGTTCCGTTCATCAAAATAGACGAACCGATGGCCGCCGAGTCGGTGAGGCTCGGTTCCAGGATATCTGTCATCGCGACAGTTCCTACGACCCTGGGCCCGTCCGCCCGTCTTATAGAGGCAATGGCCGCCAAGGCGGGCCGGAACGCGTCAATCCGGCAATGCCTCTGCAAAGGGGCGTTTGATGCGCTGGTGAAAGAGGGCGACAAGGAGAAGCATAATTCAATAGTTCTTGAAAAGATCAGGGAAGAATCGGAAAAGTCGGATGTAGTGGTGCTTGCCCAGGGCAGCATGGTGGCATTGCTTCCCTGCCTGAAAGACATAAGGAAGCCGATTCTAACCAGTCCGCGTATGGGCATCCAGGGAGTGCGGGATTTCCTTGAAAAGAGTGAGAGTAAAAAGAAATGAATAAGATTCCCAGAAAAGATTTTTTCCATTCCCTTCCGGTCTTTTCCGATGCGGTAAGACGCGAGCTTGCGGAGGGGGGGCGTCAATGCGGTAAGACCATTGTTGTGCTGGATGATGATCCCACGGGAATCCAGACAGTGCATGGGATCAATGTATATATGGAATGGTCTCCGGCGGTCCTGCGTGTGCCGCTTGCCGGGGAAAAGCTCTTCTTCATCCATACCAATACGCGCGCTTTCGATGCCGGACGGACGGAAAGGATCAACAGGGAGGCAACGGCAAATGTGCTGGGTGTCGCGAAGGAGCTTGGAAAAGAAGTCAGCTTCATAAGCCGTGGTGATTCGACGCTTCGCGGACATTATCCCCTTGAGACCGGGACAATCAGGGGCGCGTACGAGGAGGCGGACGGAAATCCTGTCGACGGCGAGATCTTTGTCCCATTTTTTGAAGAGGGCGGGCGTTTCACCGCCAACGACATTCACTATGTAATGCAGGACGATGAGCTTGTCCCCGCAGGGGAGACCGAGTTCGCCCGTGATTCAACGTTCGCCTACCGGAGTTCAAACCTGAAGGACTACATCGCCGAAAAATGCGGAGGGGCATGCGGGAAAATATCCTCGATATCGCTTGAACTTCTGCGGACACAGGGCAGGACTGCGGTAAAGGAATTCCTAATGAAGGCGGAGGGCTTCGAAAGGATAATCGTAAATGCATGCGGATATGATGATCTCCGCATTTTTTCGGATGGCCTTGAAGCTGCGGAGGCAGCCGGCAAGCGCTTCATATTCAGGAGCGCCGCCTCCTTTGTGAAAGTCTATGGGAACCTGCCGGAAAAAGGCTTCCTGGAAAAAGGCGAATATGCCCGTCTGCTTGACAACTGCTCTGCGCCCGGTCTTGTTGTTGTCGGTTCGCATGTTAACAAGACCACCATGCAGCTGAAGCGCCTGATGGATGAGGGAGATGTGTCGCCTGTTGAGTTCAGGGTGAATGAACTTGACAGCGGTGCAGATGCCGAAATCCGCAGGGTTGCGTCTGCGGCGGACGCGCAGATTGCGTCGGGGAAGACACCGCTTGTCTTCACTTCCCGCGCCATCGCGGGGACGGGAGGCGGCAGGGAGGACCGCCTGCGGATTTCAGCAAAAATATCCAATGCGCTTGCGGGCGCCATAAGACTGATGGGTGCCAGGCCGTCGTTTATCATTGCAAAAGGCGGTATCACGTCAAGCGACATTGCAACGAAGGGGCTTGGTGTGAAAAAGGAATATGTTGTCGGTCAGGTTCTCGGGGGGGGCTCCGTAGTCCTGCTCGACAATGGATGTAAATGGGGTGGTCTGCCCTATGCGATATTTCCGGGGAATGTCGGAGGTGCAGATGCGCTGTTGGAAGTATTCAGTTTATTTGAAGAGGCCAGGAAATGGAGGAATGGACAATGAATATCGGCAGGATAAAAGGTATCATCCCCCCTCTCATCACTCCCATGGACAGTGAAGAAAAGGTGGATGAAAAAGCGCTGAGGGCCATCGTGAGGCGTGCGATTGATTCCGGCCTGCATGGTATTTTCGTCGCAGGTTCAGGCGGAGAGGTAATGAGCCTTGTGCAGGCTGAGCGTGAACGCGCCATACGCATCGCCACTGATGAGGCGGACGGAGCGGTTCCGGTCATTGCAGGCGCGATTGACACAAGTACAGGACGCGTCATAGACAATGTAAAGCGCATTGAAGATATCGGCTGTGATGCGGCAGTGGTCACGCCTGCCTTTTACATGCGCAACTCGGGCCAGGGTGAGATACTTCGCCATTTTACAGAAATTGCGAAACGGACGAGCCTGCCTATTATCGCGTATAACGTCCCCGGAAATACCGGCGGAATATCCATGACTCCCGATATTGTTGCTGAAATAGCCGGGATAGACAACGTTATCGGCATAAAGGACAGCTCGGGCAGCTGGCCTGTTTTCCAGAAGCTGCTTTCTATTTCCGAAAAAAAGGATTTCATGGTATTCCAGGGACTTCCGGAATTTGCAGCTGTAAGCCTGCTGGGCGGCGCCCATGGGGTCACCCCGCTTTATGCATTGGTTTTTCCCGAGCTGTACATTGCCCTTTATGAAAACTGCCTGAAAAAGAATGTGGATAAGGCGTTTGAACTGCAGAAGCTCGCAAATAAGATCAATGAAGTGAACAGCCTGGCTGTCGCACCCATGAGCGTGCAGAAATATGTGGTGAGCATGTTCTGCCCTTCCAATAAACGTTCCGCACTGCCGGTGGAGCCCCTCACGCCTGAGCAGGAGAAAAAAATTCAGAGCTTTATAAAAAACATACGGAAAGGATAGGAAATGGACCCGCACACAATCACTACGATCTACTCGGATGGGAAATATCTTGGATGGCCTACGATGACGCGGTCCCCGCAGACAGGGAGAATCTTCGTGGTCTTCTCCGGCGGCAGGAGGGGGCATATATGTCCCTTTGGAAAAGTGATGATGATAAGCTCTGACGATGATGGACGGACATGGTCAGGAGCAAGGATCCTCTATGACGGACCTCTGGACGACCGCGATGCCGGTGTCCTGGTCACTTCAAAGGGGACTGTTCTGGTCAGCTGGTTCAATTCTATTATATACCGGTACTTTTTGGAGAAGGATGACTGGTCAGCCCAGAATCTCACGCCAGCAGAGAGGCTGGAATGGCAGGGGATCTCCAATAATATCAGCGATGAGTGCTTGTCACAGGAACTTGGCAACTGGATGATCCGCAGCGAAGATGGCGGCAGAAGTTTTTCCGCCAAAATTCCTACAATGACCAATTCTTCGCACGGCCCCACGGAACTCGCGGACGGCAGGCTGCTGTATGTCGGCAAGTTCAGGAGCGAAATCAAAAGATATTCCGATCTTCGCATGGGCAGCCCGCATGGAGTCAAAAACGGCGTGGCGGAATCTATTGACGATGGCAGATCGTGGAGGATCCTTTGCGGAGAGCTTCCCGTTGCTGAAGGAGATCTTGCGGCAGACTATTACGAATATTATGCAGTCCAGGCTTCCGATGGAAAGCTTGTCGCCCATATCCGCAACCGCAGGCTCAACAGCAGAGGCCAGGCGGAAATACTGCAGATGGAATCGTCCGACGAGGGGCGCAGCTGGACGACTCCCCATTCAACAGGAACGTATGGCGGTCCGGTGCATCTGATGAGGCTTGGCGACGGGAGGCTGCTGATGAGTTACTCGCACCGCTACGAGCCCATGGGTAATTATGCGAAAGTAAGCAAGGACTGCGGCCTGACATGGTCGGCTCCGTTTGTTTTTGGCCCGACTCGGCAGGCCGATATGGGATATCCTTCCAGCGTCGAGTTGCCGGACGGAACCATGCTGAGTGCCTGGTACGAGCATATTCCCGGCAGGAACGAGGCGGTGCTCCGCATGGCGCGCTGGAAATTCTGATCTGTTTCAATCTTTCCTGGGTCAGATTCCCCGCCCCTTGGGTCGGCGTTGATTTTCTTTTGTTATAAAGAATCTCCGGCCTGCCGCGAGGCGAGGGAGGGCGTCCGTAATACCCCGTTGTTTGCGGCGGGGATAGGATGTCCGTCAGGAGATTCTTTATCTGGAAAGGTAGACGACGGCCATTATCGTTAAAATTGAGAGGACGAGTTTTCTGAAGATGTCCTGGCTGATTGCCTTCAGGATTTTCAGGCCGATAAACGCGCCCACGCATGCGGCTGTTGCTCCGGCCACGCTCAGACAGAGCAGTTCCGTGCTGATGCTGTTGTTCACTCCCAGTACGAGCAGGCGGATTATTCCCGCCGACCCCAGGACGAACTGGACGCTTGCCGCATAGCGCAGATGTTTGAATTTCTGGGTTGACAGATATGCGATGACCGGTGGGCCGCCGGCTGCGAACGCCCCTGCCAGCGCCCCCGAAAATAAACCGCATGGGACGCCCAGCCACAAAGGATGCCAGCGCCTATGCATGAGCTTCGGCAGTATTCCCTGGACTACTGCAATGATCAGGATCATTCCGAGAATCCGTTTCAGCATGTCTTCATCGGCTTTTATCAGGACCAGGACTCCAAGCGGCACCCCGAAAAGGGAGCTTATCATCAATGGTGTAATCCGTCCGAACCTGAAAGAAGCTCGCAGCCTCCAGAAAATGAATATATTGACTGACATGCTGACCAGTACAAGGCCGACGGAGGCGTCCTTGATATTCATTGCGAATGAAAGAAGAGTTACCGCCACCAGCCCGAACCCGCAGCTGCTGGCGCCCTGTACCAGTCCGGCTGCAAAGAGAATAAGAAGAATGATTGTGAGTTCAGGGATCATGGCAGTCGTCCAAGGCATTTAATCAGGTTTCCAACGGATTTTCCGTTCCTGAGATTGAGGACTTCATCTATGATAGCGTCGGCGCGGATTTTTCCGGCAAGTCCTGAAAATTCCACGCACTGTCTGAATTTCACCGCAGTCCGCTCGAAATCGTGATTGGATGGATCGAAGGTCTGTGCCGGACACTGGGCCTCCCGCAGGCGGCGTCCGTCTTTCGTGTAGACGATCAATCCCTGGTACCGGCTGTTGTACTGTGGGAAATCCGGCGGGCAGGGTGGTTCCGCCGGTAAGTCGTCGGGAGCCCTGCCAAACGATATCCTCCTGCAGAACTCCAGCACTTTTCTGTCGTTCCCGACCCTGTCATCGCCGTAGTCGGCGATTGTAGCAGGGCCGTGGACAAGAGTATGGGCGACCGCCCATATGACGCTGAACTGGGCGTCGACCTGCGGATTCCTGCCAGGCTTGAATGGATTTCCTACAAGTCCGCCCGGGCCGCAGTTGAATATTTCCACCCTTTCAATTTCATCAGGCACCAGCTTTTCCTCTTCAAACAGTCGTTCCGCGGCGATCTGCACATTATGGCATGCACCGCAGCTGGGGTAGCGTTTTATGGACACCCTTTCAACCTGCAGCCTGTTGAGATCAAGTTCAAATTCTTCCGGTGCAAAGAGATTGCCGTCCAGATAGGTCCGGCAGTATCCGGCATCCCCTTCGAAAATACGATCCGGGCCGGTGATCCCGCGTCCCGCCAGTTCCACGGCCCAGATGGCCGAGCGGCCCGCGAAGGCGGGCTGCATCCGTTTTGTCAGGGTCATGTCCAGGAGAGCCTGGCGGTTCCCGGAAATCTGCGCATAGTTTATTCCCATCGCGTTGACGCATTGTTCCGGGGACATCTTGAAGAGCCTGGCGGCGCTTGTCACTCCTCCGAATCCGTTCAGCATGGAGCTTGGCAGGAAGGCGTTATCGCGCCTGCGGTCCCTTTCGGCGATTCCAAGCTGACCGGATATCTCAATCCCCATCACCAGGGCCGCAAGAGCCTCGCCGCCTGAGGCCCCTGCCTTCTCCGCAGCGCCAAGGACGACGGGGACCAGCGTAGAGGTAAGATGCAGTGTGCCCGGCAGGTAGACATCATCGAAATCCAGGGCATGGATCATTGCGCCATTGACGAAAACCGCGTTAGGGAGAGGAACCTTCCTGCCTGAAAGAAGCAGGCTTGCTTCTTCTTTCCCGCCCCAGTCGCAGATTTGTCCGCCGATTTCGGGAATTCCCGGCATGTCATGCCCTGCGACGGCACAGCCCAGTGCATCCAGAAGCAGCTTCATGGCGGCCTTGTAGGCGCTCCCGGGGATATCATCCACGGAAACACCAAGACCGAATCCGGCCAGTTTTCCAGCTATGGTCATAAGTCCCCCGTCCTTGAAATATGGGTGAGCCTGTCAAGGCATGCCTTGATCTTAAGCCGACGTTCCCTGTGACGTTCCTCCGCCTGTTCAAGCAGCTTCCTGCGTTTCACCAGCAGCCGCCTGTTTTCTTCCGGAGCAGTCCCTCCGAGATGATCATGGCTTCTGATGAACTCTTCAGGATCCAGGCATTTCTGCAGGGCCGCAGTATCGATATTGGGCTTTCTGGCACCGAGATAATCGGCCGCCTGGTCAAGCATCTCCCCCGTGCACTGATGGCTTTTCAGCCCCTCTGCCCGCGCATTGCGCACCATGGTGGCTACAATACTGTGCGCCAGGCGTCCACCATAGCCATGATCCTTGATCAGGCAATAGGCAACTTCGGTTGCGCAGCTGTAGCCGGCCCTGACAATTTCCAGCATGCGCGCCTTCTGCAGGACAAGATGCCTGAGCATGTTGGTGAACATGCCGATGCAGACCTGTCCATGTATCATGGCTTCAATGGCGTATCCCGGCAGGTGCAGGGCCTGGAGGATGTCGCCGTGCGGTTCGCTCTTCAGCTGGAGCATGCCTTTCACTGTCTCCCCCATCACGTCGGCGGCGCTGATCCGCACGCGCTCGTAGTTGCTGCCGGAATCGCATTTCTGCGGCATGAACGAACTGACCCCGCACATTGACGGGTGGGTGCGGATCATGTCAATCTCGTCGAACGCCCAGATATAATGGCTCATCGAGTAACGGCTCAGGTGGATGGACATGTTGGAGAGCGCGAACATGATTGCCATTGAGTGATCCTGGGAAGACTCGCAGTCATATGTCGGTTCCATGACTCCGTCCAATCCAAGAAGTTCCGCCATCAACTCCCGGTCAACCGGCCACGCAGTGCCGGAACACGAACCGCACCCGCCGGAATTGACGTTGGTGAAACGGTAGGCCAGTTCCAGCTGCTCAAGGCTGCGATGGATGCCGTCGAACGCGGAAATCATGAAATGGGCGTAGGTGATGGGCTGTCCGTGGTTCATATGGGTATGTCCGACCATGACCGTGTCCAGGTTTTCCATGCAGAGCCGATGGATTACATTCAGCAGGTCCAGGGTGTCGTCAAAGACATCCAGCATTTTATCCCGGAGTTTCAGCCGGTACATGGGTTCCTGGAGGGTCCGTCCATAATTGACCGTGCTGGCCAGATCCATGTCGCCGTCAAGCACCTTCACCAGGCGTTCCTCCCCGGAGACGCCGGTATTGTCGTTCCATATCTGATCCAGCCCCCCGAGTATTTTCACTGCTTTTGCCCGATCTATGGCTCCTGAACGGTAAAGGCATACGATCCATGCGATATCCACCTGCGTCGCCCACGGCTGGCTTTTTTCCATTCTCCTGCGCTCCTGATCAGCCTTCCTCACGGGAGCGAACATGTCCGGTGAGATTTCACAGCCCATGGCATGGAACCGATGATCCGTGCGTTTCGCATAATCATGATCAAGAAATTCTTCCATCCCGATAAAGTCACGCATTTTCCACCTCGTCTGATTGTTGACTTAGTTGTCTGATTTTTAATTGTCTCTAGGAATACACCGGCATGCGGGAAATGGATACCATTGCTTTTAACCATTATTTTGCACTTTTTTGACTTTGGAGTTATTTCTGTACGGCTCCTTTCCCCTTTTCTTGAAAAGCTTTACGGGAAGAGTTATCCTATGGGACAAAGACACGAATTATCCCCAGCAGGAGCCTGGCACGTACGATGTTGAAAACAGGACATGCAGCTGAGACAGAATCCCGCACCGGCAGGGAAGGGGCCAGGGAGTTCTATGATGAGCTCGCGGTATTGTTTGCGACGATCGAGGAGACCACCGGGCTTGAAGTCTGCATCTATCCATCCGAAAGCACCAGGAGCTTGCAGGAGACCGGAGTAAACCGCCTGCCGCATTCCTTCTTCAGCCATTTCGGGGACTTCTGCCGGATTGTCAAGGCGAACCGCACCGGACGCGGGTGCGGAGGACATGACAGCCTGGTCATGGTCGGGAAATCCGCTGGAATCGGCAGGCCGTTCGTGAACATATGCCATGCCGGACTGGGGGAGGTGGTATTTCCCATTTACGGTTATAACAATCTCCATATCGCCTCGGTTTTCATCGGGCAGGCCATTACGGACGAGATTGACGCCAAGGGGTTCCCTGAGATTGTCCGTCGCGTTTGCGACCTCGGTGTAGATGAGAAGAAGCTGAGGGCCGCATATGACCGGCTGCCGCGTATGAGCAGGGAAAAACTGCTGCGCATAGGGACAATGGCTGATCTTGCAGTCAGGGGGCTGGGCACCCTCCTTGATTTTGAAGTTTTCGAACATCAGATCATGTTGAACCAATATCCGGCAATGCGGCGGGCGTTGCGGATGATAGCCGACAGCAAGGGCAATATTTCCGAGGGTGAGATGGCGGATGCGTTGAACCTGCATCAGTCTTATTTGAGCAGGCTCTTCAAGAAGGTGATGAAATGCGGATTCCAGTCATATGTCACCCGGCGGCGGATACAGCAGGCAAAAGTGATGCTGCACCATACCGAATCTTCAATCATGAACATCTCCGACTGCTGCGGTTTCGTCCGGCAGAGCTATTTCACCCGGAAATTCAAGAATGTCACAGGCATGACCCCGTCGGAATACCGCCGGAGCAAATCCGTAAACCCCTGAGGGCCCGTTAGTATTGGGGGTCAAACTTTAGCTTTGGTGTTTTTGTGCAGTGATTCATTGATAGCAATGCGTTAGTACCCCCGTGTACCCTGTTAGCATTTTCTTGATTCGAGGTTTTTACGAATCCACTTTCATTCAAGTCGTAAAAAAATCGTCCTTCATTCAAATCTTCTTTGACTTGCTTGATGACAATCAAATCATTTGTTCCCATGATTATCTGCTTTTCAGTTGATGCCTTTGATTTTCAACCGCTCTCAAGTATACCCTCATCAAATCCCTGTCGTTTTAAATGATCAGAAATATTTGTTTCCGCTGTTGACAACCCCTTTAATGCTTATAATATTATCTCTATGCCGAAATAGAGCGTATGATATAAGCATAGCGAGGGTTTGAGCATGGTAACCGCAACAAAGCAGGAAGGTTTCAGGGAACTTGTCGCGAGCAGGATAATGTCAGGAGAGCTTCCCCCCGGCGGCAGGCTGGAGAGTTATGATTCCATAATCAAGGAGCTGAAGCTCAGCAGGACAACCCTGCAGATATCGATAGAGAAGATGAAGTCGGACGGCTTCCTGACAAGCAGGAACAGGATAGGGCTATTTGTTGACAGTCGTCCGCCTTGCCTGTACAACGTCGCGTTGTTGATCCCAAGGGAATATGAAAACAATCTGTTCAGGCAGGTCATGGGGAACACGATAGAGAGAACCCTGACTCAGGCTGGATACAAGGTTCTCCGCAGCACGGTTCGTCAGCCTTCATCGGAATTCCGGCTTGACTCCTGCGAGATATACAACTCCGCCATCAGGAGACTTGTAAAAGGATGTGTGTTCATAGGGTCTCTTGTTCCCATATCCCCCGACGATAAAATTCTAAGCGTCCCAGCATTCCCGATTATCCACACAGGCGCTCCTTCCGAGCGTCTCTTCTCTCTGAGGCATGACAACCAGTCGATGGCGGATAGATGCGCGGAGTGGGTGAGCTTGAAAAAACGTAATGCGAAGATCGCATTTCTTTTCCACACAAATCCTGATTTTGCAGGAAGATTTATTGCAGCGGCAAAGGAAAGAGGACTGATCTGCGACAAGAAATGGAACCATTATATCGGCAGCGATGCATTGCTTGAAACAGACAGCGTCATCCGGCTGCTGCTTGACGCCCCTGCTTCCAGGCGGCCTGACGCCATCGTCATCACCGATGACAACCTTGTCCCTTGTTTCGTGGAAACAATCAGGGAGCTTGGCGCTGGCGCATTGAAGGGGATCAAGGTATTGGCGCACTGCAATTATCCCGCGCCGGAGCAGTATCCCGGAATTCCAATCACCAGGATAGGGTTCAACTCCGAGGACTCCGCTGACGTATGCTTGAAGATTCTTGGTCCCGCCGGACTTCCACTGCCTCCGGACTGCGGTCAGCGGGAGTTCAAGATCAAGGCGCTATTCGAAGATGAGATAGTAAATCAAACAGTAGGAGAATCACATGTCAGTTAGGCAGAATGTCTTGATTTTACATGCGGACCAGCTCAGATATGACGGTATCGGCTGCTGCGGGAATCCGTCCGGCGCAACGCCGCACATAGATTCGCTGGCGGCGGACGGGGTCGTCTTCGACCGGCACATCGTCAGCAATCCGACCTGCATGCCGTCGCGGGCGAGCCTGCTCACGGGGCTGTATCCGGCCGGGCACAACGTATGGTCCACCGGCGTGCCGCTCCAGCGCAGGGAGTACACCCGCTATTGCCGGGACATCGGAGGAGATTCGATGGTTGTCCAGCCGACTACTCTGGCCGACGCCTTCGCAGCCTCCGGATACCACACGTTCTCGCTGGGCAAACTCCACCTTACGCCAAACATAGCGCCGGTGGAATGCGGTTTCCCCGAGACGGTGAAGGCCTGGGAGGACGGGCGTTTCGACAACTGGCATGGGCCCTATTACGGATTCGAGCATGTCGAGATGACAAAAGGGCACGGGGAACAGCCCTGCCGCCACGGGCACTACGCCAACTGGCTGCGGGAAAAGCATCCGGATGTCCACGCTTCGGTGATGGGGAACTATAAGAACCTATATGCCGGGGAGAGGCTCGACACTTCAAAGCCGATACCTTCGCAGCTGGATCTCTATCCATCGCCAGTTCCGGGGGAACTGCACAACAGTGCATGGCTGGCCGAGCGCTTTGAAGGCCACCTCGCCGGACGGGCAGACAAATCCAAGCCGTTCCTGGCGTTCGTAGGCTTTCCCGATCCGCACCATCCGTTCACGCCATCCTTCGACGTGCTTGAGAAGTTCCTGGATGCCGAGGTGAAGGATCCGCTCGACCCTGATGGCGAGGCCCTGCCGGGAGCCGCCATGCTGCGCCGCGCACATTCGCTGAAGCATCTGACTGTCGAGCAGCGGAAATTGATCATCCGCTACACCTACGCCATGATCCATCAGGTGGATCTGGCAGTGGGGAGAATCCTCAGGACGCTTAAGGAAATGAATCTGTGGGATGATACCATAATTGTCTTCACCAGCGACCATGGCGATTTCCTTGGAGACCACCAGGCGCTATACAAGGGCTATTTCGGATCCGATGCGCTTCTCAGGGTGCCGTTCGTCATCAGGGTTCCGGGAAGGAACGGCGGACAGAGGAAGGCCGAACCGATGAGCAACTGCGACGTGATGCCTACGCTGGCGTCGCTGACCGGCGTCAAGCTTCCCGACCCCTGCCATGGACGCGACATCTTCGCCGGCGGCGATGAAGGCGAAAAACTAGCCTTCGCGTATGCGGCGGACGGCGATCCCAAAAACTTCAACCTGACCGTCTACGATGATCGCCACCGCCTCACATGGTATCCATGCGGCGGTTTTGTCGAGCTCTATGACCACAAGAAGGATCCTGCGGAGATCAGGAATGTCGCCGACGAGAAGGGGAAATCCAGGATCCGGGCGCACCTGATCGGGGCAATAAAGGACTGGCACGTCCGCACTTCGAACCCCATACTGTCCAAATTCGGACTGTGGTAGGATCCAGCAATTGTTATAAATAAATATAGGGAGATAGAACATGCTTATCCGGAAAGTCAATCAAGGTTATTCAATGAGGAGGATGCTGGCTGTTGTCGTTTGCGGCCTGCTGGCCGGATTTAACAGCAGCACTCTTTCTGCGCTCGATGTTCCGAGTCCGGGAACCATCTCGATAGACGTGAACGCCAGGGACTGGATCGCGCCTGTCAACAGGCGCGCCATGGGGGTCTGCCTGATGTACACGCCTTTGGACAACAAGCTCGCGAAACTCTTCGAGGGTTCCCTGGACGGCACAAGCGGCAGGGCGTGGTGCCACCTTGTCAAAGAGCCGCATTGGAACGGTTTCATGCCGTTCGTAAAGGAGAGCGGGATTTCTGAACTCATGGCGTTCAGTCCGATCTGCAGCCATGGTGAATCCATTGCGAAATACGTCTCGGAAAAGGACAACAATCTCAAGCCGGGCCAGCGTCCAGCTGATTTGGCCAGGCATCTGAAGTTCCTGAACAAGACTCCCCACGAAGGCTTTCCTGACGGCTATGGCATAACGGATTGGGAAGTCTGGAACGAGCCGATGTTCCCGCAGAACGGGGCGTGGCCGCCGGAGGACTACGCCCGTTTCGTGCTTGACTGCTCCAAGGCGCTGAAGGCCGTTGATCCCAGGGTCAGAGTCGGCGCGGCCCTCCATGAAGGCGACATGGAATGGAACAGGAGGATGCTCAGGAGGATAGCCGCGGAAAACCGGGATGCCATCGATTTCGTCATAACGCACCCCTACGGTTTCGACTGGATAAAGAGCAGGCACAAAATTGGTGAATACTACGCGAGGATCTCAACTTCCGAGACCGCCCGCCTGCGCATACGGGAGAAGTTGAAAATAGCCAGGGAGATTGGCGACGGCGGCTGGCGGCTGGCCGCAACTGAATGGAACATCCATCCTTCAGGCTATGATCCTCCGTACGGCGTTTCCACGGACATGGTTGCGGGAATAAACGTTGCCAGCATGATCGCGATGTTCTGCGAGGAGGGCGTTGCATCGGCGCATTTCTTTGAACTGAAGGGTGTCAAGCCCGGCCACTTCCATCTGGCGCTCCAGGATTCGGATGGCTCGGTCAAGCTGAACCCGGTGGGAGAAGTGTTCCGTCTTCTCGGACGCCATTTCAGGGGAGACAGGATTGCAACGAAGTATGATTCCCCTTCCTACGAATACAACGACAAGGTGAAGATACCCG
>JBAQUG010000518.1:0-1796 GCA_049297395.1 Victivallales bacterium
GATTCAAGGATGTGAGCGATCTTGAAGGGATAGATTATTTTCACAACGGCGGCAATCACTTCCTGCGTGGCGAGGGAACTCTCTTCAACGCCAGTGAAAAAGGGATAGGCTGGATAACGGAACCGCACGACCCGCATAGATGGGCTTCATACGGAGACAAAGACGGCCGGGGCTGGGTACTGGACTGGAGCACATATATAATGCTGGCGCAGGCCGGCAGAGGCGGAGCCAACATGCATATCTACTACTGGCCCCTGCCCGGAAAAAACGACCTGTTCCTGCCGGCACATTACGGACTGAAATACGCCTACGACCGTTTTGAGAAATGGAAACCGATATTGCGCGAAATGCATGGCGTGAAATTCGTCCAGCCTGTCTCCGAAATTGCCGCCATCCAGGACATCTACACAATGTATTGCAAGCACAGGGGCGTATTCCAGCAGCGGCTCGACGACCTCAAGCGCTGGTTCGAACTCCTGAAATATGACGCCGTGGACTTCGAATACTACAGCAAGGAAAGGGCGGACAAATACAAGCTCATAATGCCCAATATTCTCGATGAAGTAATGAGCGACGACAATATCAAGGCGCTAGGGAATTCCGTGAGGAACGGCGCCAAAGCCGTGATCTGCGCCACAACCGGACGCAGCTGCCCGGAGCGCAAGGGAAAAGATTTCGCCCTGCTGGAGGAACTCGGCATTTCGGCCCCACGCAACTCTTACGTAATTACCCAGCCGGATGTGAAAGCTACGGTCGTAGATGACAATGCCTTCTGGACCAAGGGGCAGTCCGTCGATTTCTATTCCCTGTCCGATATGAAAAGTGATATCCAGAGCGAGGAAGTAAAAAAGGCGTTCGGACAGTGGAGCTACCGCTGGATCCCGCAGACCGACTACTTCGGATATTTCCCTGGAAACAAAAATACCGGAGGCCGGGAAATCGCCAGGTTCGCGGACGGCGGCACCGCCATTTCGTTGCACCAGTGCGGCAAGGGTGAAGTTCTCGTGTTCTGGGGAACACCTGACTATACGCCTGAAAAGCTCAAGGGGTTCATGGCGAATGTCGCAAAATGGGCCGGAGTGACGAATCCGCGAACAGGCAGCGCAATTCCCCTGATGCTCGAAGGCGACCACAAGGATATGAAGAGGCATTACGCCGTCATGTATCAGGACATGCCGGGCGAATATGTCCAGAAAATAACGGGAGTGCCGGACGGCAGATGGTTCATCGATGAAATTGTCTCCGACCGGAAAATGGGAGTATATACCGGCGAGGAACTGCGCAAGAACGGGATCAAGCTGAGCTATCCCGACGGTTCTTCTCCGTTGAAGATCCTCCGCATGATTCCGGAAGATCAGATACAGGACTGGTCCAAGAAGTATCGACATCCAGAAGAATAGATCTTTGCATCTTGCAGCTATGGCAAAATGCTGAAAGGTGGATAGCGGATTCACGTATACGATATCCTGATGCAAAAAATCTGTACTGTTTCAGTCTTTATCCCTAAAGGTAGGGACGCCTCGCCGAGGCGTCCGTTCTTGAGGTGGCGCTCTCGGCGAGAGACGCCCTACCTTAGGGCCCGCTAAAAAATAACTTGGGCATTTGACGGGAGATACAGGCGTTTGGATTTTAGGCGCAAACCCTGAGCGTATCGGGCATACGCGAAGGATGAAGCAACGAAGAAGACAAATGCATGGATTCCCGTCCCAAAGGGCTGGCGTTCTTCCGGCCGCTTATATCATTATTCGTTCGTCATCCCGACTCCCTGCGGGGTCGGGACTCCTCTTTCGCACCAT
>JBAQUG010000519.1:0-5014 GCA_049297395.1 Victivallales bacterium
GAGGGAACGGTGAAGGGCGCCAAGGTTCTGGCATCAACGGCCGACCGCTCGCGCTCAATAGCCGACGTATACGTAGTTCGCAAGGATTTTTTCGACGCGAACAGGCAGTGGTGCGAGAAGTTCACTGCCGGATATCTGAAAGCCTGTGAAGACATCGTCGACATGAAGAAACAGTACGAGTCGGGCGGCAGCAAGCCTTTCGAGGCCGTCCTGAAGATGGTCCAGACCATTTATGGCAAGGAAGTTATTCCCACCATGGAGGAGGACGCATTCGGCCTGATACTGGACTGTGCATATGTCGGACATCCTGGCAATGTGAAATTCTTTACCGCGAAAAACAATCCCAACGGGTTTGAGGCGTTCCAGCAGGCGGCCCTCGACCTCGCCGAAAAGCGCGGGTATGCGAAAATCCGTACAGGAATGATACCGTCACCTATTGAATGGGAATCAAAATTCTTCACGGATTATCTGTCAAAGACGAGCGTCGGGAAGAAGGACAAGTTCCGTGCTGAAGCGGTCGTGAATGAAATCGAGGCCCTGAACGCCGGAGGCGGGCTGGACAAGAACACCATCTATGAGTTTTCAATAAACTTCCTGCCGAACCAGGAAGAGTTCAGCATCACGCAGTACGGAGCGGAATTCCAGAAGGTGATGGAGCTGGCGTCCAAATACGGCAATGCAGTCATTGCCGTGCGAGGGCCTTCGGATCCGACTAAAATACTTCTGGAAACAGTCCGCGCCGGCTTGAAGAAAGGCGTCCTCAAGAGGACCGGCACGCGTGAAAACTACCAGTATTATCTGAAAGGGCAGCTGCTCGACCTGACTTCAGCCGACAAACTGTCCGAGGCGATAAGACAGGGCGACTTCGATGGTGTTGAAGACATCAATCCCAGGGAGACAATGCAGGCTGCTCTCAACCTGTCGAGGAGACGCGCCGAGACGGTCAGGAACGCGGTCATCGAATATGCGCGCGTCAAGGGGCTGGAGATTGACAAGAGCCAGATCCAGCCGGTGGGCGTCGGCATCATGGAACCCATCATACCAAAGCCATCCAACATGGCCGAGGCGGAGAAGAATATGAGGGTGGAATTCAGGCTTATCCGCGTAAAAGCCGAAGTTATCAACGGAACCGACTTCGACTTCTAACAAGGAGAAGCTATCAATGAATAAAATATCTATTTTTGTTTTGGGATTTCTTCTTCTTGTCCAAGGGCTGTCGGCACAGGAAGTATATGTAGACAATGTCGTTGTCCTTCTTGATGCATCGGGGTCGATGAACAGCAAGATGAAAGGCACCGGCATCACCAGGATCCAATCCGCAAAGACTTCCATCAAGGAAGTAATGAAGACGATACCGCAGTCCACGCAGGTGGGGTTGCTGGTGTTCAATGACAAGTCAGGCGGCTGGGCATATCCGCTCGGCCCCAGGGATGATGCCAAACTGTTTTCCGCCGTCGATAAATTGTCAGCAGGCGGCGACACCCCCCTTGGAGAATATATGAAGAAGGCGTCCGACAGGCTGCTGGAGGCCCGCAAGGCGCAGTATGGATATGGTTCATACAGGCTTCTTGTAGTTACGGACGGCGAAGCAACTACCCCTTCCCTGGTGGATTCATATACTCCAGATATTGTTTCAAGAGGCATTGTCATCGACGCAATAGGTGTTGACATGGCCGGAGACCATACCTTGGCGACGAAGGTGCATTCCTATCGGCGCGCGAATGATCCTGCAGGACTCAGGAAGGCGATACAGGAAGTCTTCGCCGAAGTCGGCAAAACAGCCGATGGACGCCCTACAGATGATGCATTTAATGAACTAAAGGGATTGTCCAATGAAATGGCGACAGCTATAATTGCGGGAATGGCCTCTGCGGAAAACCAGCCGATAGGGGAAAAGCCCGCAAGCACCGTTTCCCAGGTTCCAGATCAGAAAGGCAGCAGCGCCCAGCAGCAGGCGCAGGCAAACAGCAATTCGGCCTCCAGGAATGCGAAAAGCCCCTTCTGGATTTTATATGTTGCACTTGGAGCGATAATCCTCATGTCGATAGTTAAAAAGATTCGTGGATGAATCGATTGAAAGAGGGAGATAATGGGAACCAGGACGGTCAGGAGCGTATTGACAGCAGTTATCCTATGGACGATCATCGCAGGAGGCATGGCTGCGACCGTTCGATATTTCGTTCTCCCCAAGTATAAGCAGAAGAAACAGGAGGATCTCACCCTCAAGACCAGTTCGGCCGGCAGGTACAAATCCACAGTGAGATTGTCGGCCGATAATTTCTCAGGCTATTGTATATTCCGGTCACCCGAGATGGACAGGCGCCTTAGCCAGACAGGCATAAAATTATCCGTCATAGACGATGGCGCCGACTACATGAGGCGCATCAAGGCCCTGAGCAAGGGCGAAGTCGAAATGGCGGTCTTCCCCATCAGCTCGTTTGTCCAGTGCGGAGCCCAGATTGGTGAATATCCGGCTTCTATCATCTACGTCATAGACGAGACCCAGGGCGCCGATGCAATCATCGCCTACAAGAATTCAGTTTCAAACATCAACGCGCTGAATTCACAGGACGCGCGGATTGTGCTGACACCTGATTCGCCATCCGAATTCCTGGCAAGGGTGATGATCGCAAGCTTCAATCTGCCGAACTTGTCAAAGGACAAATGGATTGTAAAGGCAAACGGCTCATCTGAAGTCTATAATAAATTCCTGGCGGAAGGGCAGAAGAAGAATTATGCCTATGCGATGTGGGAGCCTGACGTGTCCAAGGCCCTCAAGAACCCCAATGCACACGTGCTGCTGGACAGCTCGAAGGTCAAGGGATATATAGTCGATGTCCTGGTCGCAAGACGGGATTTCCTGATAAACAACGGCGTTGTCGCCAGGGAGGTCGTCGAGAACTATGCCCGCACTCTCTACGCGAACCAGTCCAAGATGGCGGATGTCGTGCTTGCAGACGCACGTGCCCTGGGTGATAAAACAGAAGAATCCGATGCGCGTCAGATGGTCAAGGGGATTCAGTGGAAGAACACATTGGAGAACTATGCGCACTTCGGATTGCAGGGCAGCTCCCATTCCATCGAGAACATCGAGGATATCATCATCAAGATAACAGATGTGCTGGTCAAGACAGGTGCACTGGATAAATCCCCCCTGGAAAACGGCATGGCCAGCTTGTACTACAATAAGCTTGTGTCGGACATGAAGAAGAACGACTTCCATCCGGGACGTGAGATAAATGTCATTGCCGGAATGGATACCGGCTCCAATGACGAGCAGATCAGGGCAGGCGGGAAACTGGTCAAATTGTCTGATGATCAGTGGAAATCCATCAAGGCTGTCGGAGAGCTAAGAGCCAATCCCATCAACTTCGGAAGAGGGACGTCAAGAATAAATGTCCAGAGCCGGAACGATCTCGAAGCCCTTGCCGGTATGCTTAAATCATGGCCGCAATATTATCTGACCGTGATAGGCAGAGTCAGGCCCGGAGGCAATGCCGAAGAATCAATGCAGCTTGCCAAGGACCGTGCGGAGGCTACTGTCCAGATGTTGGTGGAAATGGGTGTAGTGCCTGAGAGAATGCGGTCTCTATCTGAAATCTCCACCTCGGACAGTGCTGATGCCCAGTCCGTGTCTTTTGCCGTAGGGCAGCTTCCATACTAGATTTGCCTGTGCGGGAGGACTTCCGCCAAGCAAGTTATCTCAATTTCTATATACGTCTTTTCTATGTTGAATTCGGACAATCAGGACGGAATCAGCAATCAGTGCATAAATAACACGATAATTTCCGACCCTGTATTTTCTCAGTCCGGCAAATTGTCCTTGCAATTCCGGGAACTGATTGGCGTCTGCAGAAAGGTCTGAACTTATTTTCGTTATGATTCGGTCTGCTTCGCAGGAACCTATTTTTTTCAAATCTTTTGCAACTGACTTTTTGAATGTAATATTATAAGCCAATTTCTTTTCTCATTTCGGCAATTGATATTACAGGGTCCGAAACATCTCGTAATCTGTCAAGCCCTATCTGCAGGTCGGCCTGATCATGCAAATAGCTCTCAAGAGCTTTTTGTACGAGAAAGGATTTGGGTCTTTCCGCCAATAACGCAACATGGTTAAGATCCTTTGCCAGCCTTTCCGGCAACCTTACTGAAAGCGCAACGCTCATATTTCATTACTCCCTTTGTATGCTTGTGTAATACACTATAATACATATTTGATTTATGTCAATGGAAATCTATTATTTTTTGATGAGAACGCGCTGGCATCTCCTACGGCGAAGCCGTTAGGAGCATGCCTTCGTTATGGAATCATTATCGAGTAATCTTGCACTATGATAAACGGTGAGGATTTCGGCACAATCATTTTTCAGCCTGTAGATGATCCGGTAATTGCCCAATATTATCTCGCGGATGTTTTTCTGTTTAATTTCAGGAACTATTCTGCCAGATTCCGGAAAGCTTTCTATTCGTCTAACAGCATCAAAAACTTTAATGGTAAATAGTTGGGCATAATGCACGCTGTCTTTTGAGATGTATTTGGCAATTGCCTCGACATCGTCCAATGCCTGTAAAGTCCATCTTATTTCAGCCATTTTTTCATCCGCTTTTCGGCTTCCGCATGAGATACGGTCTTGCCTAAGTCGGCTTGATTGCAGCCCTTTTCAACCTTGAAAAGAAGATATAGCCGCTCCATTGCCTCTTCGATTGAAGTGTTGTCCGGAAGGCCTTGGACTGTCTTTAAAATATTTTGTTTCCCGCTGATTGTTGCTAGCATGATAAGCTCCTTGATTTTAAGGTACTGTAATCCATCTCCAAAATGTTTCAATATGGATCATTTCCTCCATAACGCCTCAGCCTCTGGGAACCGAGTGTAACGAGGTTACCAGCAGGCTCCTGGTTAGATGATTTACTTTTCAGTCCCATCCGAACTTCAGTAGTTTTCGTTTACACTTTGGACATGGCGTATGTAACTTGTTTATGTCAATATTGGCTATATGGCATATTGGACAATACA
>JBAQUG010000520.1:0-33296 GCA_049297395.1 Victivallales bacterium
GATTTAACGAGCCGCAGCAGCCATAGCGCATCTCCTGAAAAAAATGCAGGAATACGGATATCCTATTGAAGATATCGGGAAAACATACGATTGTATAATCCGTTCCCAGAATGCCTATATTAACAAACAATCCATGAAACTGGTCAGGCAGGTCAACAGGTTGCTCCGGAATAATAAAATCATAGACGACGAAGTCATTAAGCAATTTGTCAGCCTGGCTCACCAGTACAAGCCGGAAGAAAAAACAGAAAAAGTGCCATTGTCCGAAATAATACAGATATTTGCATAAATGAAAATACATGAATTAAACGACTTATTGGTAAAGCTGGGAAAAGAACCCGGCAGGAATCGCGTGCTTGAGTTCGCCTTTGCGGTAGTCCAGTGGATGGGCCTCGCCCCAAATACTGGAAATATTCCGCAGCTCGTTGCACCGAAGACCCAGAAGCTCAGGGAATACCTGTGTACTGCGCCGCAGACTGTCCAGCCTCAATTGTACCGCTTAACAGCAGAATCCCAGAACATAAAGGTGCGCTTTGCAGTTTTGAAGAAGTTCAAGAAGGACTATATCAGCCAGCTGGTGGACAACGATCCAGGTGCTGAGAGCTTCCAGAACACGCCGGAAGTTTTGCGGCCTGTTGCAAATGCCCCGTATTTCATTCACTTCGTCGCGACTCCGGATTATGACAGGCTGATTCTGATTTTCAATCATGGAGATCAGAAACGCATATTGTCTTTCCGCGGTCGTCTAACCCAAACCCAGTACAATAAAATCATTCAGCAATGGGAAGGTATTGCTTCAAAACCAAAGCCTGAACTTGCGGACCTTCTTTGGAAAAGCATTGATATCAAGGAGGTCAATAAGGGGTTTTATGCGCAGATTAAAGAATCGTTTGACGCAATTGTCGGGATTTTAAATTCTGAGAATGTGAAGGCTGATGATTCGCAGAAAAAACAATTCGCGGTCAGGCTTATTGGAAGATACATGTTTTGCTGGTTCCTGAAGGAGAAGGGAATTATGCCTGCTGAATTGATTTCCAGCAGAAATATCCGTAATACGGAAGGCTACTATCAAAATACGCTTTTAAAACTCTTTTTCTATACTCTCAATACAAAGGTTCCAGATCGTGTTGCCAAAGAGGAATATTTTGAAAAAATTCCATACCTGAACGGAGGGCTGTTTGACGAAAGTGACGATGACAAGTTGTTCCGCAGTCTCGATTTAGATGCGTGGCTGGTAAAATTTGTCGAAGTACTGGAAAATTATGATTTTACCGTGGATGAAAGCAGCAGTGCATATCAGCATGTTGCGGTTGACCCGGAAATGCTCGGGCGTATTTTCGAGAACCTTCTGGCAAGTCAGAATCCTGAGACAGAGAAATTCGCGAATGAACGTAAATCCTTCGGTGCTTTCTATACGCCGCGCGAGATTGTCGATTTCATGGTCAACGAGAGCATAAAGACATATTTGGCACAAAAACTGGCAGTGGATGCTTCACTGCTTGAGTCTGCCTTTTCGGCAAATCCAGTCTGGCCTGAAAAACTGAAAAAAAGAAAACTGGAGGCCGAAGCCGCTCTTAAGGATGTAAAAATTCTTGATCCTGCCTGCGGTTCAGGCGCTTTCCCGATTGGTGTGCTCCATAAACTGATAAATCTCAGAGAAATGGTGGAAGTGCATCCCGACACCTACCACTTGAAGAAAGAGATCCTGTCAAACAATATTTATGGAATCGACATCATGCCGATGGCTGTAGAAATTGCCCGCCTTAGAGCTTGGTTATCATTGATCGTGGATGAGGATTATCTCCCTGATAAGCCAATGAATAATTTTGGGATTGACGCATTGCCCAACCTCGACTTCAAGTTCATGCAGGGCAATTCCCTGCTGGAAACATATGAGGGAATAAAACTCTTTGATGAAAAGCTACTGGAAGCCGATTCGGCAAGCAGAAAGCAGGAATTGATTGAACGCACAAAGAAAAAACTCGACAACTTGCAAAGCTCCTATATAAAACTCCATAATGAAAACAAACTTAAAGGCGTTCAAAAAGCGGTTTTAGACAAGGAGCTCAAGGAAAACAATGCTTTCCTTAAGAAAATTCAGGTGTCGGAAAAATCGGATAACTACTACGGATTGTTTGATTTGAACAGCAAGTCGGTCTATGAGAAACTTAAAAAACTCCAAGATGATTACTTTAAAATTTCTGACAGGGAACAAAAACTGCATTGTAAAGGGGAAATTGAAAAGTTGGAGTGGGATTTGATCGCAACAACCCTGAATGAAGACGGCGAATCTGGAAAGTTGAAGAAACTTGAAAACATGCGGAAAAAGAACAGCAAGCCATATTTTCTTTATAAACTTAACTTCTCCGAAGTTTTCACGGATAAAAAAGGATTTGACATAGTTATTGGGAATCCCCCTTATGTTAGGCAGGAGGCAATTGATCCAGATTACAAACCTCTATATATCCAGAATCATCCGGAGGTCGGAAGCGGGACTGCCGACTTGTACGTCTACTTCTTCGATTCGGCCTTGAGCGTAGTCAATCCAGGCGGAATAGTCATTTTTATCACCTTGAACAAATTCCTCAAGACAAAATATGGCGAAGGGTTGCGAAAAAAACTAAAGGATAAAAATGTCGATCTGATAATCGACTTTTATGAACTCCCAGTTTTTGAGGCCAGCACTGACACAGCCATAACCAAAATCATAAACATGCCTGATACCGACAACACTAAATATTTCCCGGTTAAATCCTTGGAGGATCTTGACCTGAATGCTTTAACAAAGGGGGAGCCGTTAAAGGTAATAAAAGATGGAACTGAATGGAAGTTCATAGAGAAATCATCTGAAATCATACTTGGGAAAATTTATCAAAACACGATAAGCTTAAAAGAATTTACCTGTGATAAGATTTTTCGCGGAATAATCTCTGGTTTTGTTAAGGCTTTTGAGTTAGAAGAAGAGGACGCTGAAAAATTATTGAATTCTGAAAGTAAATCTATTGTTAAACCGTTTATCAGATCAACCGATATAACAAAGTATTCGCTAAAAGACAAGAACAAGTTTTTTCTCATCACAGGATTCGATATAAATGTCCCTGAACTCTACCCGTCAGCTTATAAGCATTTGAGAAGATATGAGGACAAGCTGCGAGAACGGCAAGATCAAGGAGAAAACTGGTACAACCTGAGAGCCTGCGCATATTACGAGGAGTTTGAAAAGCCTAAACTGGTTTATATTTATACAGCCAAAAAACAGGAATTTTATCTGGATACAGAAGGCAGGTACATCAATAATAACTGTTACATGATTATATCTGACAATAAGTATCTTTTCTTTTTCCTGAATTCAATTTTGTTTGACTGGTTCAAGCGCATAAAGTTTGTTGCTTACGGAGACGCTGATGAGGCGGGACGGGTGAAGCTGGACTACAACAAGATGATTACCGTTCCGATAAGGCAAATTCCGGCGACGCGGTTGAAATGGTTCGAACAGAAATATACGGAAATAAAAAAATCCCTTTCGAATCAGACCAAGGTGAAATCTTTAGAAAATGAGGTTGAGCTGATGCTTTTCAAAATATATGATCTTACCTACAAGGAAGTAAAAACAGTCTGCCCCGACTTCTGGCTCAGGCAAGACGAGTATGAAAAACACAAATCGTCCTGATTATTTCTTTTTCTTGGCAGAAATTCGGGGCCATATGCCAGTCATTGACTAAATAAGGGAAAAACTATTCGAATTGACTGGGGTGAATTTTCAAAAATCAGGCCTATATTATTGATTATGGCCAAGTCACTCAAAAATCCTTCAGTGGACAAGAAGATTCGGGATGAAGTCGCCGGATTGAAGATTCTTGCCATGGACTCGCTTTCCAGCTTCAATGTACTTTTTGAGCACACCTCGGAAAAGGAACTCAGGATCCTCGAACTTGGGCACAGCGAGCTTCTTTCCCTTTTTTCCAAGATTCTCTTCGCGGTTAATTCCGAATTGGACCAGCTTCTACTAGATCCGCATGCAGCTTCCCGCAGAAGCCATGTAGCCGGAAATGCCCCTGACTCAATAGACTACATGAACTCGCTTCTTACCCAGTGCAGGAAGCAGAACTTCAGCGATATCCTGATTGCGGCCATCATTGAGGCTGCGACCCTGGATCAAACCCGCAGGAATGAAAAAAAGGATGACGAGATAATCAAGTTCAAGCTCGCCCATGGCGACCGGCTGGTGAAATCGGGAATCAAGCTCCTGGTGGACTATGCGGATCTGCTTTCAAGGCTCGATGACACTGGAAGCTCGCTTTCGCGGCTTTCACCTTCTATGCGTGAGAAAATATCATCATCGGAAATATTCAATTCAAAGACAGACCTTAAATCCATGCTGATCTCCGAGCTACAGGAGCGCTTCCAGAAAATGGATCCTTTCCTCTCGGGAGACAGGGCGTTCCGTTATTCGGAATCCAAATTCTTTCCCGCTAAACTCGGACCTGTCAGACCGATCAACCAGTTCTACGGATTCCTGTCCGCAAAGGAGTTTTTCAGGAAATACCTGTCGGCTTTTTCTTTAAAAGGCGAGAATTTCCCCCTGCTCATCTCAAGCCTTCCAGGTCTCGGCAAAACCCATTTTACGATTTCATATACGCTTTCCTTCGACAATCTGACGCTGATTCTCTGCGAACCGCACCATCTGGAGAAGCCGCTCGAGGACATCATTGAAATATTGGGCAAGCGTTCCAACAGGCGCTTCGTCCTATTCTTCGATGATGTCGACACCAGGAAGATCGACTGGTACTATTTCAGGACCAATATAGGAGGCAGCTGCGTACTTCCGGAGAACATCACCGTGATCATAGCGTCCAACTACGATTTTCCGGCGAACATCCTGAGCCGTGGTGGAGGTTTTACTTTCCCGTTCTTTGATGAGATAACATGCCAGGAAATGGTCCACGACTTCCTGATGTCGATGGGCATGAAGGCGCCCAATAAGGAACTCGTCTCAGTGATTGCGGCGGACTATGTCGAGGACTTCGGGCAGCACGTATTCGAAGAACTGAGCCCTAGGACGCTTGTCAGATACCTCGAACGCTACCACAACGATCCGGTAAAGCGCAAGAAGGCGCTCAACATGGCAAGGCAGGATGTCACCTCATCCCCTGACGCCATGTGCTTCTATGAGGCCAACCAGAAAGTCATCCAGAGGTTGAAAGACAGCATATAAAGTCCCTGTCGGGATTTTATAATAGATGTAAATATTCACTGAACCCCGTCCTTCAGGGAACATTTACTTTCGGAGAAGCGCGCCCTGCCTTCGGCATTTTTACAAATTCGCGGATTTTTTTAATCCCTCCGAGCTTCTGGAAGAACTTCCTCCTGAATTTGCCGGACCGGCGTCTCTGGATTTTACTTAGCTTTCGAATCGCAGGGGATTTCTTGAACTGAGGATTGAGTTTGAGAAACTGCTCGAGCTTTTCGCTTGCTGTCACCGAGTCATGTTGTCCTCCCAGCGCATTCTGCATCCCGACAATCATCTTGTCGGCTTTCAAGCCGTTTTCACCCAGAAGTGGCAGGAACAGTTCCACCTTGTATCTCATCTTCCGGCACTTGATCCTGAACTTGTGAAGCCGATGATCGCCGGATTTTCTCGAAAGTCCCCTGGATGATCTTATAAGCGAATCGATCCCTTCAAGGATTTCCAGCCTGCATATCCTGTTTAGACGGGAAGTTGAATTCTTATGATGTGAAGCGAGTCCTTTCTCCAGGAAACGCTGCAACCTATCCTTGAACCTCCGATGTCTCGATGATTTTATTTTCTTTACGACTTCTTTTTGTAATTCTTTTCTGTGTCCCCTTAGGGAGTCGATATGATTCTTCAATGAAATCCTTGCGCTGATGGACATCGAGGGAATGACTTCCCGGTTCAGGAATTTCAAGTAGACGTCTATGTCCCGGGCTTTTCCAAGGACTGGTGCGAGTGATTTAGCCTCGTCCTTGAAATAGTTGATTTCTCTTTTCTTGAAGTAAGTCCGGAATGTTGACAGTGCAACTCTTAATCTTTTCGATGACACCCTGAGATAGTGCAGGAATTCAGGATCCTTGTTTGCCAAAGCCCCCGTTTCATTCCATAGCATGTTGCGATAATAGAAATTAAAGGATGTAAGGGCCGCAAGCCTGATGGACATGTCTTTTGTCAGTTCAGGCGTCTTGCCGTTTACCGGGGCGTTTATTTTAGTATTTGTCATAAAGGTATGGCGTTTTCGATGGAAACGCCTTGCGCCGGTTTCAGCGAAACCGGCATACTCCATGTTATGCGCAGAACCCGGTTCCCGTGCGCCGTGAAAAAACGGTAGCTGTGCTTCTTCATTTCAATCCTGGCGCCAGGGGCAATCCAGGCGTCTCCCGCATTGAAACTGAATGATGCATGGATGATCCTGGATGGTACAATGGTTTCATTGGACGCATAAATGACAGTATCAACGGGTGGAGCATCACTGCCAGGTTTTATTTTTTCTGTCTCCATGTTGAACTTATCAGCCGAGAAACCGCATGCCGCCCAGGAAAAGACGCTCAGTTCGGAGAAGAGCTTGTCATTCTTGTCACCATAATCCTTGAGCAGGAGAAGCCGTCTGTCCAGATGCTGTTTCTGCCCGGGATCGGAATTCTGTTCGACATATGAGAGGAACTTCTCGATGAAGTTTTTGTCCCGCTTGAAGCCGAACAGGAAAATATTTTTCAATCTCGGGATGTTGAGGAAGGAGTCGAGCATCCTTGAAAGGTTCCTGGTTTTGACAAGATCTTCAAGTCCCATATGTGCGGTCTTCAATACCTCATATGGGGGCAGGGGATTCCAGACCAGGCCTTTCGGCGGGTTTGAGGATATTGGAGTTCCTGGAAGGATCTTCAGGTTTTCGAGCTGGATCTCGTGAGGATTCAAAGTTACCAGCTCTGTCACATCCTTGAGCACATCACTGTATTTCTGATTCGGCAGGCCGGCGATCAGATCCGTGTGCATGTCGGCATTCTCCAGTTCGCAGAGCTTTCTGAGGCCGGTAATCATCTTGCCTGGTGAGCCAAGGCGCTTCACCGCTTTGAGGCTTTTCGCGCACAGGCTCTGGATTCCGGCCTCGATATGAAGGCATTTGTCTTTGAACAGCCTCAGTTCACCCAGCAATTCCTCATCTACAAGTGCGGGATTTATTTCAAGATGGAATCTTGTGCCGGAATACTGCCTCAACAGGCTTAGGAGTTCAAACGACCGGGCCTTGTCTTCATTGAATGTGCGGTCGACCAGGCGGATCTCGCGTATTCCAAGTTTATGCATAGTTTCCAGATCAGACTTTATCCTTTCCATCCCGAAATGGCTTGTGCCATTTGAAAGCGCGCTGGTGCAGAAGCTGCATCTGCCTGTACAGCCGCGCGAAGTTTCAATCTGGTAGAAAGGCCGTCCCAGAGTGAAATAGCCATTCTCGTACGGCGATGGGATTTCGTCAAGATTACCTGCGAATTTCGCAAAACCACCATCATTGTATCGGTCTTTGTAAATGAAGCATGCGCCTGGAACAGTCCGCCATTGGGATGGATTCCTGAAACAAGACAGCAGCTTGTGGAAACTGCTTTCATCGCCGCGGACGACTGCGCTTATTTCCGGGTTCCTCCTTAGGAATTGCTCATTGTCTCCGAGGAACTCCGGACCGCCGAGGAATATCATGCATGAAGGCTGGAGGGCTTTGAACTTCTTGAGTATCCTGAGCGTGAACTCGTGGTTGAACAGATATATTGTGGCACATACGGCACCAGGCTTTTCAGCCAGAAGCTTGAGGACGGAGGCGTCCTCAAGCTCATTTGTGGTGGTCTCGATATGGCTCCACTTCCAGCCGGATATCATTTTTTCCGTACAGGAACGGAGATATCCGTACGAAAGCATCGTATGCGAATACGAGGAGTTGACTTCCAGGAAAGTTATCTTCTTCCGGATCATTCCACGATTTTATTCAATGGATATTCGACTATCCCTGAGGCGCCTGCGGCCTTGAGTTCAGGGATCAGGTCGCGCACGACGTACTCGTCGACTATGGTGTTCAACGCGCACCACCCATCCTCGGCCAGAGGGGATATTGTCGGGCGTTCAAGCGCGGGAAGCTTTCCGATGATCTTGTCCAGGTTTTTCTTCTGGACATTCAGCATGAGGCCGACTTTGCCTTCGGCGGCGAGTACGGCCTTCAGGAGAAGTGCCAGCTTCTCAATCTTAGCCTTCTTGAATTCGTCCTTCATTGCGTCCTTGTTCGCTATGAACCGGGTTGTGCTTTCGCAGAGAGTGTCGACGATTCTCAGCTTGTTTGCCTTGATGGATGAGCCGGTCTCGGTTATTTCGACTATGGCGTCCGCGAGGCGGGGAGGTTTTACTTCAGTTGCGCCCCAGCTGAATTCCACTGACGCTTTTACATTGTGTTTCTCAAGGTAGCGCTTTGTCATGCCCACTACTTCAGTCGCAATGCGTTTGCCTTCAAGGTCCTTGGGCCCCTTGATCGGAGAGTCTTCAGGAACTGCGAGCACCCAGCGCAGAGGCTTGCGTCCGACTTTCCCGTAGACTAGTTCGGCGACTTCTGCTACGTCTGAGCCATTCTCGACGATCCAGTCCTTGCCGGTAAGCCCGCAGTCAAGGACGCCTTCTTCGACATAGCGGGACATTTCCTGCGCCCTTATGAGCATGCATTCGATTTCCGGGTCGTCTATTGTCGGATAGTATGAGCGCGAGCTTATCTGGATCTTGTATCCTGCCTTCGCGAACATTTCAGCGGTTGTTACTTCTAGGCTGCCCTTTGGAATGCCAAGTGATAATTTAGCCATATCTCGTAGCTCCTGTAATATGTTTTGTTTGAATTGCTTATTTTACTCGGAGAAGCTGTTTTATCAAGGTGGGAAAACAGCTTTTCGCATAGGAGCCGTGCCATGGCTGGCTGTGTGTTTAATTGGATTGTTCCGTCTGCCATGTTTAAAAACCAAAGAATTGTCGGGCTGAAAAGCCTGACATACTAAAATCCATCCATCCGTTATCCTGTTGCCTTCAGGTCAGCCTGAGCTTGTGAAGGCATTTCTTGAAGTCTTCCGGAAGAGGGGCCTTGACCATGATGTTCTTATTGTTCGCAGGATTCCTGAACTCGAGCGAATACGAGTGGAGCATCTGGCGCGGTATGTCATCCGCGAATTCCGCAACCCCGAACCTCATGCCGTACTGCCTGTCTCCAAGTACCGGATGGTTTATCATGTCAAGATGTTTTCTTATCTGGTGCGTGCGTCCGGTCTCTATCATTGCTACTATATGGCTCGCCCTCCTGTTCCCGTCAAGCTTCCGGATTTTCGTCATGGCGTGCTCGTCATCAATCTTGAAGTTTATCTGCTGTTCGTCCTTTTCAAGATATCCGCTGGCGATCACATGGTACGTTTTCTTGACGGCCATCTTCTTGAAGAGATCTATCATTGTCCGGAATGCGGTCTGGCTTTTTGCGAAAAGCAGACAGCCGCTGGTATCGCGGTCCAGCCTGTGCACGGCCTGGAGGTCCGGGTTATGAAGCTGCTCCTGCAGCATGGATTCGGCGCTGTCCTCGTCGTTCGTCAGAATCCCCGCTGGTTTGTCGGCGACGATGAAGTCGTCGTCCTGGTAGATTATTTTTATCTCCTGGTCGGGGGATTCATCGGACTGGAAGTTTAGAATTTCCACGATATCGTTCTTTTCAAGGACATGCCTGGCCATCCACACGCGTTTCCTGTTGATGAGCACATTCCTGCTGTCGATTACATCCTTTGCCTTCCTGCGGGAGAGTTTCAGCTGTAATGCGAGGAAATCCAGCAGGATTTTCCCGCTGTCTCCGATCCTGATTGTAAATGTTTTTTTCATAGAATTGTAATCTAGCCGCTTTTTCCGCAAATTTAAGTGCGCTCTCTTGACTTTTTTCAGCTTAAATCTTTATTAAAGGTTTACGCCTGTATAATTAAACGCTCCCACGGAGCATCAAAAGGATATTATCTAATGAAGATTCTTGTCGTCAACGCGGGGAGTTCCTCCCTCAAATTTACCATTTACAGCATGAAGACCGAGCTCATGCTTGCAAAAGGGCAGATCGAGAGAATAGGCCTTTCCGAACCAAAGTTCCAGTATAAAAGGAATGATGGCATTGGGATTGAGGTCAAGGCGAATGTGAAGAACCATGTCGACGCCCTCAAGCTCATCTGCGAAAAGCTTGTCGACAAGGAGATCGGAGTCCTGAAAAGCCTGAAGGAAGTCGAGTCCATAGGTCACCGTGTCGTCCATGGCGGTGAGCAGATAACCAAGCCCGTCATCATCGACGAGCACGTCAAAGGCATCATAAAGGACTGTTTCACCCTTGCCCCCCTGCATAACCCGCCTAACTACTCCGGAATAGAAGCCTGTGAAGCGATTTTTCCCGGAATCCCGAATGTAGCAGTTTTCGATACCGCCTTCCACCAGTCAATGCCTCCCGAATCGTATCTCTATGCTATCCCATACGAGCTCTATACTAAATACGGAATCCGCCGCTATGGTTTCCATGGTACCTCCCACAGCTTTGTAGCCCGTGCAACCGCTAAATTCCTCGATGTGCCCTTCAACCAGCTCAAACTGATCACCTTCCATCTTGGAAACGGATGCAGCGTTACCGCCATCAACAAGGGCGTAGTGATTGACACTTCCATGGGGATGACCCCTCTTGAAGGACTTGTAATGGGGACACGGTGCGGCGACATTGACCCGGCCGTTGTGTTCCGCCTGATCGAACTTGGCATGTCGCCTCAGGATGTCGACAAGCTCCTGAACAAGAAAAGCGGGCTTCTCGGTGTCGGCGGGATCAACAGCAGCGACATGCGCGATATCATCAACGCTGCTGAAAGCGGTGACCAGCAGGCTCTGCGTGCACTGCGCATGTTCATCATAAGGGCGGTCAAGTATGCCGGCGCCTATATAGCCCTTCTTGATGGAGCTGACGCCATAGTCTTCACTGGTGGAATAGGCGAATACAGCTCATATGTCAGAAAGAAGATTCTCGACAGGATTGATGGACTTGGATTTGATCTCGACGATGATAAAAATGAGGCATGCAAGGGCAAGCCCGGAATCATCACGAAGGAAAAGAGCAAATGCAAGGCGATTGTAATGCCTACCAACGAGGAGCTGATGATAGCAAGGGAAACTCTTTCAGTGATGACAATCGATCCCAAGCACGCACATCCGGCCGCTAAATAGAATGAAACGGAGAGCCGGAGCATCGGCGTGGCGGAGAGTAAGAAGTTCGAAAGTTCGGAAATGCGAGAGTGCGAAAGTCTTGTTGGAGTTTTTACCATGTCGAATGACGTGGCACGGCTTTCTGTGTCCGCCGTAGCTTCTTAGCGAAGGCGGAAGCGTGTCTTTCATTCAGAAATCATCAAATCTCTAAATCTTAAAATCGCCAGATAATAATGTCTCTTCTTCAAAAACTGATTGAACGCGCCAGGAAGACTCCCGGGAGGAAGATTGTCTTCCCCGAGGGAAATGATCCACGTGTCGTACTTGCCGCAGAGAGGATTGCGGAAGAAAGAATAGCTGTGCCAATTCTTCTTGGTACGGAATCGGAGATTGACAGAGTCAGTGCTGAAGACGGCATCGACGACAAGAAATTCCACGCCTTCGACCATCTGAAATCCGAGTTGCTAGACAGGTTCGCCTCTGAATTCTGCGTATTTCGCAAAAGAAAAAACATGACGCATGAAAAAGGCCTTGATATTGTCAGGAACAGGCTTTTTTTCGGCGCGATGATGGTCAGGCACGGATTTGCCGACGGGATGGTCGCAGGAAGTCTGGCTTCCACTGCGGAGACCCTGAGAGCGGCAATAACTGTCATCGGACTGAAGGAGGGGGTGAAAACCCTGAGCGGTTCATTTTTCATGGATCTCAAGACACCGACCGCCTCCGGGGAAAAAGTCCTTCTCTTTGCCGATTGTGGAGTCAACCCTAATCCGGATTCCGAACAGCTCTCTGAAATAGCCGTTTCATCAGCCGAACATTTCCGGCTCATCTGCGGAAAAAAACCAATAATATCATTCCTGTCCTTTTCCACACACGGCAGTGCCGCCGATGAATCCATTTCTAGAATTAGGCAAGCTCTTTCCCTGACAGTTGAAAAATTGAAATCTGCAGGAATAGAGGCCGAGATCGACGGCGAACTCCAGGCGGATTCCACGCTTGTTCCGGAAGTGGCGAGAAGAAAATGCAAGAATGGCGTGATCGAAGGAAATGCGAATGTCCTGATATTCCCGGATCTCAACTCGGGAAACATTTCATATAAGTTAGTCGAAAGGCTTGCGGGAGCGTCAGCCTACGGTCCGATACTCCAGGGACTCGCCAAGCCTGTCAACGACCTCTCCCGCGGCTGCTCTGTCGAAGATATCATAGGCGTGACAGCGATCACAGTCTGCCAGATCCCTAAGCCCTGATTTCCTATTGGGCTCCCACCGTAGTAGAGCTGAGGAATGAATGTTGTCCGAGTCCGTCAAGTTCGGCTTGGCCTTGCCCTTGGACATGTCCGTCAAGCCAAAGGATATTTCCCTTTTTAAAGTGACGCAGATGGATTCTGTTGAGGGCCCCTCCGCTGTCTCCGGTCAGCCAGGCCACTTGGGAAGAAGGAGAATAGCCTTCAAGATTGACGCTGTCGCCGGCCCACGCATAGTCGGCAGGCTTTGAAATTCCATTGACTCTGATAAAATCGCCATACCACCAGGGATTTGCAATATTGTGTGCTGTTGCATATAGATTGTTCCAGAGGGCAATGCCATAGCCGGAGTTGGCTGGAGGCTGTTTCCACTGATCAAGTTCCGTAGGATAAAATGATGGACAGAGACAAACCTTCAGGTTTTCCAGTTCGTTGGTGTCTTTCAATGTCTGCCACCATTTTGAGGGATAACCTCCACCGGTATTTCCGCAATGTGGCAGATAATTTTGAAAATCAAGGGAATATCCGGATGAAGCGACAAAGACTTGTTTTAAATTAGATGTGCAGACAATGCTTTTCGCCTGTGATTTTGCATTCTTCAAGGCTGGCAGGAGCATTGCAGCTAGAATTGCGATTATCGCGATTACGACGAGCAATTCAATCAATGTGAATCTGTTCCTTCCTGTAGATTCATCATTTTCCATTACTTTATTAATCATGCCTTCCATCCTTTCTCTCATCTACATGCAATTATATCACATCCCGATCCATTTTCATATAAATAATCAGCGTATTTCGATGCTTTTGACGATCACCTCGCCTGGACGTGTGCCGTAGCATGACTTCACTCCGAAGCGGACGTCGCCAGACCATTTTTCCTTTTGAAATTGATGGTGTCCGGATAAGGAGCCGCCAGTGGTGGACAAGGGTTTGTCGCATCTGACTTTGTAGTCAGTGGAACTGATCCGCAGGCTCACGGTGATTGGAAACTGGCTTGCGGAAACGGTTCCCGTCCAGAGGCATTTCCCCCAGTTGTCGCCGGGTGCGGATTTCCCATACAGCTGGAGGGAGACGTCGTCTCCTTCTACATACTGGGCGACAAGGCAGATCATGTCGCTCATGCCATAGGGTTCTATGAACCCTTCAAGCTTCAGAGGTGTGAGGAAGATCCTCGCATGAGTACGGAGTTTCTCCTTGGAATCCCCTTTCTTCTCAAAACCGCCGATGGTGATGCTTGTCTCGATGCCCTTTTCGGTCATGACATCCCTGATAGGCTTGTTCAACAGCAGGATCGACTGATTGTTTTCGATATGGAGTCCGGCTTCATCAAACGCAGCGCCGGAGGGGATGCGCCATTCCTTCGAGTCGAAGAGATCGAATTTGAAGAGCGGGGCCGACGTTTCGGACGAGTCGGCTTTCTCGTTGGCTTTTGGTGTTGAGTCGAGTATGATCGCGGCATCGGGCATTGCCGCCTTCTCGCCTTTTGCCAGAAGTTTCAGGTTCCCCCATTTGGAAGGAGTTGCGTAGTGCTTGACTGCGGCGCCGATAAGTGAGCGGCTGGAGATCGCGGCCTCGCAGCCCAGGGTCAGACCGGGTTTTGGGATGAAACGCTCATTGGCGGGAAGCCAGGCGCTGGCGGTAAGCGACTCCCAGTCGAGCGCAGCTTCCATGGAGAAGCCATCCTCGCGCTCCACGACTTTGACCTTGTAGGATTCAGGAGATGATCCTTTTACAAAGCATCCGTTTGGATCGTTCGGGGCGTTTTCCCAGATCGCCTTATTGGCGGCGAGATCCTTCAAGGCGATCCACGTCTGCATGCATTTCTGGTCACGCAGGGGCTTCTTGGAATTCCAGAAATCAAGGAATATCTCGAATGTGTCATGGTTCCACTGAAGCTGTCCGGCAGGAACCGGATCAAGCTTGCGTCCCTTGACGTCAAGGGCGAGATAGATATTCTTCTCATCCCATTTTGCGGCAAAACGTGAGGTGAATGGGGCGACACCGGGACCTTTGTGTTCCTCCACGACAAAGGCGGAAGGATTCCATTCGTCGACCGCTCCATCGATTGAAGGCGTCTTCTCCGCGTATTCGGCCTGGAATGGAATATGGAATGCCGCGCCGCGCCGAGTCGTTGCGTTTGGCTGATTCGGAGCGGACAGTGTGGCTGTGACGAATCGTTCACCCCTCATGCCACCAGGCGGGATCACCAGGCCGACGGCGATGGACGAGGTGCTTTTCGCCGACATGTCCACTTCGCCGGGGGGATTCTTCACCGTCCATCCTTCAGGCACCACCAATCCTATCTTGCCTTTCAGAGGTGAATCGGTGTTGTTTACGGCCTTAAGTGAGAGCTCGATCTCTCCAGGCTCGACAAGCGAAGGCATTGTCATGGTGATATCGACAGGTGATTGGCGTTTAAGCAGTGCATCCTGCCTGGTGTAGGCCGGGAAGCTCTTTGGCTGTGGGCGGAAAACCAGGGCGGCAAACATGATCCTGTAAGATGTTGCGTTCACGGGTTTGAACTCGATGGTGTTTGATTCAGACACCCATTCGTTCGGAATCACGCAGTCGACATGGACTATCGGCTGGACCTTGCCGGATTCGTCAGGCGAATATTTCACCTCCATGTCATGACCGTTGACCGACCAGCTGATGCGGTCGACCGAAAGGACGTCGTCCAGATAGAATGAGAGGCGCAGCCTCACAGTTTCCTCTGCATCGGCCTTGCGCGCCTTGACAGGCAGTTGTTTTTCCGATCCCTCGACCGCTATGCCGGTCTCCCCGGCATAAAACTGCTTTTCTTCGAAAGCTTTTGCCTTTATCTTGGCGCTGGGTGAGTAGACCCATCTCATTTTCCTGATTTCACCTGGGGCAAGTATGAGACGTTCCGGCAGACGCGGCAAGGTCTCGACGCCATGGAGGAACTTCTTCGCGGACGGATCGTAGCGGAGATATTCGGAGACACCACTGGGCTCGACAATACCGTCCGGCCAGAGGACTTGGAGTTTTGCCGCCGCTGGAGATTCGGACTCGTTGAAGACGGCAACCAGCACTTCCTGTCCATTCCTTGCAGAAATAACCTTCAAAGGCGAGGATTCCCTGCTGACCGAGTCAAGCACCCTCGCTCCATGGACGTCTCGCATAAGCCAGTAGAGCCAATAGACCGGGGCGGGCTCGTTGACGCCATCGTGGCGGAACCACATGTCGTGCCAATGGCATGTGTAATGATAGAAGAAATAATGCTTCATGGCGAACTGGTCAGGATGGGCCATCATACCAAACAACGCGCTGGCTTCACGCGGTACGCGCTGTGCGTGATGCTCGTCCTTCCACCAATCGGCGGCGGGCTGGCCCAGGTCTACGTTGGTCTCCGTGGTGATAAGCGGCAGTCTCTTGCCGTTGATTTTAAGGGACTCCGCCTGCAGCATTTCCGTCCACGACAGAAGATCGGTGAATCGCCAGCAGTACGGCTGGCAGTTGAAGAAGTTGGACTTCGGTGCCTGCTTGAGGAACGGAACCGTCCAGTTCTTCCAGCATGCCCAACCCTGAAAACCTGAGATTCCAGGTCCGATGAGCGTGACGTCGGGAAATTCCTTATTCAAGCCGGTATCAATGTGATTATAGAATCTGTTGAAGAAGTCGACCGATTCGGAGATGCTCTTCTTCTCCCAGTTGCGGGGGTACTCGTAATCAGGTTCGTTGAAAATCATCACGAAAAGGGGGCCGAGATCGGGATATCTTTTTTTGACCTCTCTTGTACAGGCGTTGAAATATTTTGAGAACGCAGGAAAATCCGCATCGGTCATCGGGTGCGGCGAAATGAAGTGAAGGACGATGTTCTTTCTGGTGTTCCACGCCTGGAGCTGCTCAAGCTGCCAGAATTGAGCGCAGTATCCCGGCTGGGGTATACGGCGTCCTGTCTTGGGATCGATGGAGAGCATACGGTCGAAGAACTCCGGGACTGCCTTGTCGAAGTCGATGGCGTTCCATTTTGCCATCACATCCTCATATTTCATTTTTTTAAGATCCTCCCATTTGATGCCGAGAGGATCGACCCAGACATACAGCCTGAGCGTGGAGGCGTTCAGTTCGCGGGTCTCGTTGGCATGTTCCAGGCGGCTCTCGCCATTCACAACGAGCCCGTTGATGTCCTGGATCGTCCCCACACCGTTGACCGCATAGTCCGTGAAGGGATCGACCGTGATGGTGGTGGGTTCCGGTTTAATGTCCTGGGCGCCCATCGCCAGAGGGAAGAGAGCCGCCGCAAGGGCAACAGTGAGAAGAACAATACGATTTCTACGCATGGGGAACCTCCTTGTGATTTAATAATAAATGTTGACATTTTATTTCATCGTTTTCTAATCTTCAAATCACCTCGATCATCTTGAATTTTCATCGTCCAGCAGTCTAAGGGGAACTAGTTCGACTTTCGGATGCAGATGCGGAGCGGTAATGCGGGCGGCGGCGGCAGAGACTGCAAGCGAGGCGAACTCCTCCATATCCAGGCCGAACTTAAGGGTTGGAAGCTTATACTCCACCGGTATTTGCATGTTGCTTAAGACGGCGATCTGCGGACGGTAGGATTCGGTTCCGGCAAGCCTATCCAAAAGTCCTATGGCTACCCGGTCGTCCATGACTATCAATGCGTCGGGACGGCGCGACTGTTCCAGCGTAAGTATCTGGTCAGCCGCAATAAATCCGCCGCCTTCGTTGCCGGCCTTCATCATGCTTGTGAAGAACCGTCCGTTCGAAGACGGAAGGCCAAGGCTTGAGAGCGTATTCTGGCAGCTTGTCCAGAAGGCCTGGTGCCCCGGCTTGGGCTTGTCCATATTGACTATTCCGAATGTACGGCATCCTGAATTGTAAAATATCCCCATGGCCTCTAAAACCATCCCCCCGGTGTCCATAAGGGCCCCGCAGCTAATGCCTTCGTGCCATGTCTCTGCAATTGGCAAGCCAGTCTTATCAAGTTTCTGTGATGTAATGCCGTCAAAGTTCGCCGAACATATCAGAGCGTCAACAATGCAGTCGTCTATGCACTCATCAAGTCCGTGGAAATCTTGTATGAATGACGCGCCGAAGGCAGGGTGGGTTCGCCTTGAGACAAGGGGATGGCAGTCGAAACCTTGCGCAAATGTCTCCCCGACAAGATATGAAAAGGATATCAGGAGGGAAGGATTATGCTTGTCCAGCGAAGGGGACTTGGACATGATCCCGATACAGAAGGTTTCAAGAGGGAGCTTGTCTAAGCCGACCAGGATGGTGCCTTCAGATCTCTTTCTGGAGATGGCACCATATTGCCTGAGCCTGTCCATGGCCTTGGAGATTACAAAGTTTGTCAAGCCTAGTGATTTCCTGATTTCATCCTGGGGCGGAAGTTTGTCTCCGGGGGCAAGCTTCATTTCCCGGATCATCTTGAGTATCCGCTTCATCGCCTTTTCGGGTGATGTCCTGGACAAGTTGTTTTTCTTTGAACTCACAGTAAATGCCTCGCCTGTCTATCTCTGCCGATGATAATATCACAAAGTGGTATAAGTATAGCGCGGGCGAATTTATCTGTCAAGTGCATGTTTGGAAAATCAATATAAAAACATAAATATTCACTGGATAAGCATAGTTCAGTGAATATTTACTCACGATATGCCAGCGATCCTTAAAACAGGTACAGATCAAACAATTGCCGCATAATGCTATGATACTGGAACTCAGCCTGTGCCTTTTTCTCAGCATTGGACGCCTTGAAGTTGCGCCAATATTCCATCCGCTTAAGTACCTCGGGCAATGCAAGCGGTGAACCTGGGAATGTGCTAGAAAGTCCGACGTCGGCGTCTTCAAACACCTTATTGTTCTGCTCATGGACAATCCGAAGAACGTCGCCGTAGGCAAGCTCGGTTTCCGAAGGCAGAACTGCCTTGAGGACACGCCTGCCAAACGACAACTCCAGTGTCGCAGGCTTCTCTTTCCCTTGTTCAGGCACGACGAGAATGTCGAAAGCGCGGAAAGTAAAATTTCGGTCCACATCCATGACCTGTCCTGCACGGATGCACTTGATGTTAGCTCCTTCGCCGACAGTGAAATCGAAAGCCAGGCTCTCTGCAAAGGGATGTTCTGCAAGAAATTGCCTGGTGATATCTTTCCCTCCCTGCCAGATTTTGTTGGACAAGTTTATCTCGATTATCTGCTGATACGCGGCCAGCGTCCGCGGGCCCGCCTTTCCAGCAAAGAACTGACGACTCTGGACTGGTTGCCGCAGGAATGGATCAAGTTTATTTTCGAAGATTTCGACACGCCATGCCCCCGAGGTCTCACCGATCTTGGCTATAACCTCCCGCAGCGCCTTGCGCTCTGCTTCGGTGCGCGCTTCCGGACGCGTGTTGACCAGGCACCACTCGGTCACGTCGCGCCAGGCGAGACCGACAAGACAGAGTGATCGTTGCTCCGTATTGAATGCGTTGATGATTGCCTTGCCACGATCCTCGATTGTTTTTGGGCGTTCGCCTTTGGCAAATGCGACGAAGTATTGTGCTCCTGGATCATCGGGCAGTTTTTTCCGGATGTCTTCAATTACGTCCTCCGTGGTCCGCACACCTTTGGTTCCGTCCAGTCTGAGTGGCTCAGCAACGACTTTCTTCTGCATTTCAGCAGGAAGATCTGTAAACTTTACAAAAATGATTCCCGCCTTATGCCCAATCTCCAGGCCGTCTGGCTTTTCCGATAACACGAAAGGATCGTCTATTACTTTGCCATTTGGAAGCGTCAAGCTGCTGGCTTTATTTACAGCCTTGATAACGTCTTCATTTCCATTCTCTATTTTCAGGACGTCGCCCTTGCTGCGCAGGGAGGCAGGTTGTTTGAGCTGTTGCGATGGTTTTAACAGTTGAGATGCATACCAGCGGATAATCGCGCACTGGAGCATCTCCATATCCGAATACTGCGTTACAGATGGGGGCGCCGCAGGAGACGGCGGTATTAGTTCTTGATGTTGTACAGATTCTTGCGCAAGAGCTGCAGCTCCAGATGAAGTGATCCCAAAGCAGATGGCAATTCCGACCGCCGTCTTCAATGCCTGCGGCATGTGCCATACATCACGGAAGCATTCTGCGCCATGCCGTCTTTGGAGCCAGCATCCGCCAGCACATGCCGAAACATATGAACAGGCATTGCATTTATCCTTTGGAGTCCATGCGCGAAGATCTTCAAATCCCGTTTCCCATATGTCCCGAAGCGAATGTTCCATTACGTTTCCGGCGCTAGTTGTCCGATCCAGCGTGGTACATGGTACAACCTCTCCACCAGGCAGCACGACACATCCTGCACGGCCTGCACCGCAGAAAAACGGTTCGTCACGGAGAAGCGGTTCCCAGAACCCGCAATAGCCGATTTCGTCTGCCATAGTAATAGGAAAATAACTGCGTTTGGAGGCGACAAAATCAAGAAGCCACTTGATCCGTGAACGGGAAAGGAAGAGAGCTTTCCGAACGGATGCCCGGCCTTCGGGAACAGGCAGGTGAATCCCCCATGTCGTAGCACCGCTTCCCAGCACAATGCCGAACGTGTCTGAAAGGTGCCTGAAGTTCCTCGAGGTGACAGTCGTACCGGCGGCGACGCTGACACCCATATCCGAAAAGTATCCGATGCTTTGCATTGCCTTATGGAAAGTTCCTGGAACGCCACGGAAACCGTCATGAACTTTCTCCGGGCCATCTAAGCTTACAGCTGCAAATCCAGGCGGCCATTTCTCGATGGCTGCCTGCGTACGGAGGTCAGGCATCTGCGCAGTGTTCAGGCTCCATCGGACACGATTTGCCTGGAGCATCCCGATTACCTCTGCCAGGTCGGGACGGGCGAGGGGCTCTCCACCGGTCAGGAGAAACTCCTCAACTTGCATTTCCGCGATCTGCTCGATAAGGCGCGCGGTATGATGCAATGACATGTCTTTGGCGTGATCATCTCCAGTCAAACAGTGTGGGCATGACAGAGGACAACGGAGTGTCGCCATCCATTGCACAAGCCGTGGAACCCGTGTCCAGCCATGTTCGCGGAAGAATGTCTCACTTTGCGAAACATCTCGAACTCTGCCATGCTGTCGAGTTATCGAGTGTGTGCCCACTCCTGTTCTCCTGTCGGAACTATTTCTTTTTCTTGTTTTCGATCTTAGCCCAGGAATCCTTTAGGGCTACGATGCGGTTGAAGACGGGGGCGCCCGGTTTCGAATCGGGATCGCAGGAGAAATATCCCTGTCTTTCGAACTGGAATTTCTGGCCTGCTGCGGATTTCGCAAGTCCGGGTTCGAGCTTGCAGCCTTTCAGGACTTCTAGCGAGTTCGGATTCAGGAATGATTTGAAATCGCCTTCTTCGGCTGAAGCGTCGGCTACGGAAAGAAGCCTGTCGTAGATACGGAGTTCAGCCGTGACGGCGTGTTCCGCTGATACCCAGTGGATTGTTCCTTTGACTTTTCTTCCGTCAGGTGTGTTCCCGCCTTTTGTGGCAGGATCGTAATTGCAATGGACTTCGGTGACTTCTCCAGTAGCGGGATCTTTTATGAAGCTTGTGCATGTCACCAGATATCCAGTCCTGAGACGGACTTCCTTGCCTGGTGCCAGGCGGAAATAATCCTTAGGCGGAATTTCCCTGAAATCATCCTTTTCAATATAAAGAATCTTCGAGAAAGGAATTTTCCTTGTGCCCGCAGACGGATCCTCGGGATTGTTGATGGCATCCATCATTTCCGTCCGGCCTTCCGGATAATTGTCTATGATCAGTTTCAAAGGCCTGAGGACGGCGAGCGCCCTCGGCGCGCTCTTGTTCAAGTCATCCCTGACACAGTGCTCGAGGAGCGCCATGTCCGTAAGGCTGTTGAACTTTGTCACGCCGATGGTCTCACAGAAATTCCTGATGGCTTCCGGCGGGTATCCTCTTCTTCTCATGCCTGCGATCGTGGGCATGCGAGGATCATCCCAGCCGGTGACAAGTTTTTCCTGGACGAGCTGCAGGAGTTTGCGTTTGCTCATGACAGTATATCCGAGGTTAAGCCTGGCAAACTCAATCTGCTGGGGATGGCATTTGACTGAAATCTGGTCGAGGATCCAATCGTAGAGGGGGCGGTGGATCTCGAATTCAAGGGTGCATATGGAATGTGTGATCCCCTCTATGGCATCGGAAATGCAATGTGCGAAATCGTACATCGGATAGATGCACCACTTGTCGTCGGTCCTGTGATGGGTGGATCTTAGGATGCGGTATATGACCGGATCGCGCATGTGGATGTTCGGGGAGTTCATGTCTATCCTGGCGCGGAGAATGCGTGAACCGTCTGGAAAATCCCCGGCGCGCATCTTCTTGAAGAGGTCTAGATTCTCCTCGGGCGAACGATTCCTGAATGGACTATCCTTGCCGGCCTCTGTCAATTTACCGCGGAACTCCTTTACCTCTTCTGCATTCAGGTCGCAGACATAGGCCTTGCCTTTCTGGATTAACTCGACTGCATAACCGTAGAGCTGTTCGAAATAGTCGGAGGCGTAGTATTCGCGGTCATCCCAGCTGAAACCTAGCCATTTGACATCTTCCTTGATGGAGTCGACATACTCGACCTCCTCCTTGCTCGGATTGGTGTCGTCGAGTCTCAGATTGCAGATTCCATTGTACTTGAGTGCAGTTCCGAAGTTCAGGCATATGGATTTTGCGTGTCCGATGTGGAGATAGCCGTTTGGCTCGGGAGGGAATCTTGTATTGACCCGGCCTCCGTTCTTACCGTTCTTGAGATCCTCATCGATGATTTCATGTATGAAATTGGATGGCATGTTCATATTCGACATTGTTGGATTCCTATTGGTTAAACTGAAATAATTTTGATTTCCGGTATTCTTGAAAAATGTCTGACATTAAGGGTTGCAACGTGCAAGTCATAGACAATGGCCGTTGATGCTATAAAAAGATTCCTGAATTCAAGCTGGCAATTCCTTTTTTTCAGGCTCTGATAATAAATTGAAGATTTTCTGGCAATAACACAGTTGAAATCAATTATTTCCAAAAATGAAAGAATTGTTTCAACATCTCCGGTTTTCTGTTGATTATCAGCTCCGGCAAGGAGTTCAAAAACTGATACAGATGAAATAAAAAGTTTTTGATTGTCAGATACAAGGGTGAAGAAGAGACTTTTCTCCTTGTTTTTCCTTCGTAAATAGTCGATTATGACGGAAGTGTCAATTAAAATTCTTTTAATTTCCATCTTTTGAATCTTTTTTGAGCAAGTCTTAGATTGCTGATGTCATTCTTTCCCCATACTGAAACAGATAGCAGGCTTTTAATATTCCTTTTCACGTGGGGAGAGTCTGTAGTATTGTCAAAAGGGAATACGATAACTTCAGCTTTTTTAAAATTAAAGCTTTTGGGCAAAGTGAAAGCTATGTTTCTGTTTTTAATGTCAATTACCTGTCTTATTGCCAACATAGGAACCTCGGTCGTTTTCTATATTATATCACATGGAAAGGTAAAAAAACAGGCTGTTGTCGTTGAAATTGTTTTTTACAGCGCTTTCAGCTTTCTCTCGCAGTCTGTAAGGATGATCTGGTCGAGGAGGTTGTCAAGATCCCCGTCAAGTATCCCTGGAATGTCATGTATTGTAATGCCGAACCTGTGGTCGGTGACCCTGTTCTGATGGAAGTTGTAGGTCCTGATCTTCTCGCTTCTGTCGCCTGTGCCTGTCTGTGAACGCTTGGCCTCGGCGTTCTTGGCATCCTCCTCGGCCTTTTGGACTTCATAGAGTTTAGCCCGCAGGATCCTGATTGCTATTGCCTTGTTCTTGTGCTGGGACTTCTCCTGCTGGCTGGCGACGCTGACGCCTGTTGGAATGTGCGTGGCCCTGACGGCAGAGTCGGTAGTGTTGACGCTCTGACCGCCGTTACCGGAAGACCTGAAGACGTCGAATCTCAGGTCCTGCGGACGCAGTTCGAACTCAATCTCCTCGATTTCAGGCAGGACGGAGACTGTTACGGTGGAAGTATGGATCCTCCCGCTGGCCTCAGTGGCTGGAACGCGTTGGACGCGGTGAACTCCTGCTTCATATTTTATTCTGGAATAGACATTGTCGCCCGCAAGCGAGAAAACAACTTCCTTCATGCCTCCCAGGCCGCTCGTGGTGAGATCCAGGAGCTCGGTCTTCCAGCCTTTTGCTTCGGCGTACCGCTGGTACATGCGGAACAGCTCGGAAGTAAACAGGGAGGCTTCCTCGCCGCCTGCGGCCGGTCTGATTTCTACGATTATATTCTTTGAATCGTTCGGATCCTGCGGGATCAGGGACAGTCTTATCTTCTTCTCAAGCTGTGGAACTTCATTTTCGAGGCTCTGGATGTCGGCGCTGATGAGCGTCTTGAGTTCCTCGTCTTTTTCCGCTGCCAGCATTTTTCTGTTTTCGTCGAGCTGGGACAGCGAGGAAGTCCACTTGTTGAAGTTCTTGAAGAAATCCTCGAGCCTCTGGTGTTCGCGGGATATCTTGCGGCACTCATCCTGGCGCGCATAGATGGAAGGATCGGAAAGTTTCTCTTTCACTTCCTCCAGCCGCTTCCTGAGCTTTTCAATATGGGGCGCTATTTCTGACGGGGTCACGTTGGAATCCTGCGATGTTTATGGTAAAGGCAATAAAAAACCGTCTTTTCACAGCGGAGTCCGCAGATGAGAAGACGGTTTTTAAAATATCTATTTTGCTTTTTCTGCTGCTTTCTTTTCGTAGCGGCGGTTGAATTTCTCGATTCGACCTTCTGTGTCTACGAGCTTCTGCTTCCCGGTGAAGAACGGATGGCATTTCGAGCATATGCCGACCCTTATTTCCTTACGTGTTGCGTTGACTTCGCTGGCTTCGCCGCAGGCGCAGATGATCTTTGAAGGACCATATTCAGGATGTATTTTCTTTTTCATTTAGAAGAAACTCCAGTTTATTGGATTATATTATATTTTTTGATAAACAAGGTGCGGAATATAATACATGCCGTAAATTATGCAAGAGGAAAAAACGTATTTGCCGTTTTTTCCCGTATGATTTACTGTAGCTTCCCCTAACAAGGAAATGGACATTGAAAATGGCTGCTGGAAATAAAAGACCTCTCTGGGCTCCTTGGAGGATTGAATTCGTGACTTCCCCGAAATCGGGCCGCTGCTTCCTGTGTTCGAAGAACAAGCGCTTCGACGGGCCGGAGGAGGAGCTGATAATCGCGAAAGGCAGGCATGTCTTCGCCATACTCAACAGGTTCCCGTATAATTCCGGGCATCTGATGATCGTCCCATACAGGCATGTCAACTCCCTCACGCTTCTGGACAAGAAGGTTGTTTATGAATTAATGGACATGACACTGCAGGCGCAGGCTGTGATGACGGCGGCGATGAAGCCTGCCGGATTCAATATTGGTTTCAACATCGGCGCCGCCGCAGGAGCAGGCCATGAAGAGCATGTGCATCTTCATATTGTGCCTCGTTGGGTTGGAGACACCAATTTCATGCCCGTGCTTGAAGACACAAGGGTTGTCCCGCAGGCATTGAATGAAACGGCCGCGTATCTGCGGGCTGAATGGAACAGGAAGGCCGGAATTGAAGACAAAAAAAAGAAATAATTCCTTCCGCGCAATAAGGCGGACCTACCAGGAACTCCATTCGGAGCTCGTGAAGGCATATTGGAAGACGGAGAGCAGGACGGCGAAAAACTCCATCCAGGACTTGTCCGGGGATATCTATGATCTGCTGTCGGAATTCGAATCAAAGGCCTTTTCCGAAAAGACTCCCGATTTCAAATGCCTTGCCCTCAAAGTGAACAGAATGGCCGTAAAGATAGAAAAATCAAAAAGACAGATAGAAAAAATAATCAAATCGGCCAGGACCGCCTCCAAGATTGCCGCTGCTATGGACAAGGCGCTTGAAGCATCCGCGAAATTGATGATTTGAAACGCAATGCGTTTGGGGCATTGGGGTCAAACCCTACACTGTCAACTCGGGGCGGCGTTGAACTCTATTCAGGGCCTGATCGTGTGCGCAAGATGTAATAGGTTGATAATAAAGATGATACGATAGGCGGTTAAGGATAACGGTGGATGATATGACTAGAGAAATACCAGTGGCTCTGACAATAGCTGGAAGTGACAGCGGAGGAGGGGCGGGGATACAGGCAGACCTTCGGACTTTCACTTCCCTTGGAGTTTTCGGATGCAGCGCAATCACCGCTGTCACATCCCAGAATCCACGTGAAGTCCGCAGGATTGATGCCATGCCTCCTGAATCAGTGAGGGTTCAGGCAGAGACCGTCTTTGCTGAGTTTGATGTGAAGTCCGTCAAGACCGGAATGCTTTTTGATTCGAAGATTATCAGGGTGGTCGCGGAGCTACTAGAAAAAAGAGAAAATATTTTTGTTGTCGCCGATCCTGTCATGGTTTCCACAAGCGGAGCCGTGCTTCTCAAAAAGAAGGCTGTAGCGGAGATTCTGGACAGGCTGTTTCCGGTGGCTGACCTTGTAACTCCAAATATTCCCGAAGCTGAACTCATCCTTGGCAGGAGGATGCATTCCTTTGACGACATGCTTTCCGCAGCTTCCGAGATATCGCTCAGGTGGGGATGCGGAGCTGTCATCAAGGGCGGACATGTCAAATTTAAAGGAGGTATTAAAGCTGATGCGGTTGCATATGACGGCAGGCTTTATAAATTACTCAGTCGGGAAATAAAGACCACGGCTGGACATGGCACGGGATGCACGTTCAGCGCTGCGGTAGCGGCGGGAATGTCCAAGGGCGCTTCTCTCGGAAAGGCTCTGCTTGCAGCAAAGGCTTTTGTATACGGCTCCTTGGTTGAATTCGTGAAGCCGGGCAGGAGGGTTGAGGCGATGTTCCCGCCGAGAGGCAAATATTCAAATAAGATAAGGCTTGAACAATGCGGAAAATACTGATTGTTACTGTTTTTCTATCAGCCTTCGTTTCCTCCATGTCATGCATGTCCGAGGCTGAAGCGGCAATAAGATACGCGTCAAATAACGGTATGAGGTATGTTTATCTCAGAGATGTCGCCGCTTATTATGGCATGAAGCTGCAGATGGGCGACAAGACCTGCGACATTCGCAGCAAGGCGGGAAATGCCACGTTCACCTTTAATCACCGTGAAGGCAAGATCAACGGTATTAAAGTGACCTTCATGTTCTCCCCGTATGTGAACGGCACCGGCCCGATGATAAGCGAATATGATTTCCTTCTTACCGTGGATCCGATCCTGCGTGGCGCTGTTACAAAACATAGGATGGGCGTCATTGTCATCGACCCCGGGCATGGCGGCAAGGACAATGGTGCACAGGGAAGATTCTACCGGGAGAAGGATCTGGTATTGCAGATGGCCAGAAGGCTCAAGGATATTCTGCGGGCAAAAGGATATATCGCCCTGCTGACCAGGGAAAAAGACACGTTTATCGAGCTTCCTGACCGTCCTGTAAAGGCTGCCTCCTTGAAGGCTGACATCTTTGTGTCCATTCACTGTAATTCGGCGGGGTCTGGAGTTTCGGCGACAAACGGGGTCGAGACATACTGTCTTACTCCAGAAGGCGCTCCCTCATCATCTGATGCAAAAGCTAAAAGCGCCAAGAAGGAAGACGGGAATTCCTATAATAAGAACAATCTTTATCTTGCCTATTGCATTCAGAGAGGAGTTTTGAGAAATACGGGCGCGACCGACAGAGGCGTAAAGGAAGCGCGTTTTGCTGTATTGCGGGATGCCAGATGCCCTGCAATCCTAGTTGAGGCTGGTTTCCTTTCGAATCTTACAGAAGAGAGGAATCTTGCTACCGGCTCATATCAGGACAAAATAACTTTCGGCATAGCCGAGGGCATAATCGCATATCACCGTGCAATGACGGGGAGGTAGTTCTTTTAATTTAAAAATGTCATTCCGGCGGATATGGGCTCTTGATATTTCCATGTCCAAGAGTACACTAGCAAGTGAACACTTTGAGGAAGGAGAGTCTATGAATGCAAGCGTACTTGATTTAAGAAAGAACATGAAATATGTCATTGCAGCTTTAGATCGCAACGAGCCTGTCACTCTGACATACAGGGGCAGGAAAAAAGCATTAATCGTTCCCTGTGAGCGTGAGCACTCAAGAATGAAAGTGTCTGAACATTGTACATTTGGAATTTGGGCTGATCGGAAAGACATGGAAGATGTTCCAGCCTATGTCAGGACCTTGAGGAAAGGACGTTTCTGATGCTGTTTGATACCGATGTAATTATCTGGGCTTTGCGTGGTAATCTCAAGGCGTCATCCGAAATAAACCGATGCTCCGATCTCTATCTGTCTGCGGTATCCTACATGGAGCTGCTCAAGGGAGCCCGAGACAAGCGAGAACTTCAAGCGATAAAGAAATTCCTGCTTGATTTAGGATTTCAAATCCTGCCGGTAACCGAGAACATCTCGCACCGGGCGATGATCTACGTTGAGGAATATGTGCTCAAATCGGGGATGGATATTGCAGATGGTTTGGTTGCGGCAACCGCATCGGAGCATTCCATGACAGTCTGCACCGCCAATAACAAGCATTATTCCAGCATTCCCGACATTCAGATTTCGATTTTTCGCCCATGAATTTGAAACACCTGCAACTCCTAGCAATCAGCTCAAACGAGGGGATTTTAAAATAGCCTCTCTTTAATTCCGGCACCGTTTTTTGATTTTTTTTCGGAAAACCGCTTGATATAAAATATAAATTGCAATCGAAGAGCACGGCAATGTTTTTAAAAATAAAAAGGCCGTGAAGGATCGCTCCACGGCCTTTGGAAATTGAACGGGGAATTTATTTTATTCCAAGTTCCTTCTTGATCTCGTTAACCATGAGTTTTTCCCTGTCGCGGTCCGGGACTCCTCCTATGCTCACATATATGTTTGTCCTGTTGTCATCGATCTTCTTGTATATCACAAATGCCTCGGATGATTTGAACTCGCCTTCAACCGGAGTGTCTTTCTCCTGGCTCATGGCTTCTAGTCCGGCCTTTGGGGCGGCAACCTTTATAGCTGCGGCAACCTTCTCGATCGGGGCCTTGATTTGCTCCTGAGTGGCTCCTGCCAGTCTCATGGTTGTGCATCCTGCGAGCAGAAATGCGATGGCGCCTAATCCAATAGCAAGCGCAATTAACTTTTTCATCCTACCTCCTTCTTTGTTGTTTCTTAAAATATTACCGGTTCAATTTAAAATCAAATAGGGTTCCCGAAGAAAATAATCAGAACGGGCTTATGCTGAACGATGAGACCTTGTATTTTCCGTCCTCTTCAATCAGGAAGATGCGTATGAGCACGTCCTCGTCGGTCTTGGTAAACTTGGATTTCCAGATGAATATGTCGATCAGGGGCTTGTTGAGCATGCCCAGATATGTCTTGGACTTGTAGTCGCCAAGCTGTTTTTTCAGATCATCGTTCAGTGTCTTGAAATCCTTTTCCTTTATCTGGTCCTTGAGCCCCTTGTAAAAATTACTGCTGTAAAGAGCGTAGTCGTCCTTGTTGATGCCGTTTAGCATCCTGTCAACAATTGCATCTGCGAGGTTGACCTTTTCCGCCTCAGTAAGGGTCGGGCGCAGTGTTTCGCTCAGATTCGGTTTCTCAGCGTCCTTTTTTCCCTGTTCTGAAATTTTAGTTGTCTCGCAGCCCGCTAGAAAGGCGAGGGCCAGAAGGCTGGCAAGCATGCCGGCTAATCTATTCTTCATTGAAGACTCCCCTGTTTCATTTTGATATTGTTCATCGGTTCAAAGGAATTGCAACGGTGAAAGTGCTGCCATTGCCGAGTCCGCTTTTTACAGTAATCTTTCCGCCGTGTAATTCAACAAGTCTTTTGCTCAAAGTGAGTCCGAGGCCGACCCCCTCGTAATTGGATGTGAGCCCGGTTTCCACCCGGTGGAAGTCCTTGAATATGCGCTTCTGGTCGTCCTCGGCTATGCCTATGCCGGTGTCGACGACATCGATCACAGCATTCCCTTTTGACACCTGGAGGTTGACGGTTACGGCGCCCTGATGCGTGAACTTTATAGAATTATTGATGAGATTTATCAATATCTGCTTAATAAGCCTTTCATCCGCCGTTATTTTTACCTCGTCGGCGATATTGGAATTCAGGGCGAGCCCCCTCTGCTCGGAAATGGGCTTGAGCATCAGGATGATGTTCCTGATGCAGTTGGAAAGATTGATTTCGGAGAATGAAGGTTTCAATACTCCGGCATCAACCTTGGCGACTTCCAGAAGGTCGGAAATGAGATCGAGCAGATGTTCCGCTGCCGACAGTATCCTCCTGGAATGCGAGAGGAGCTTCTGGTCGCCGTCAGGCACCTCGCATTTTTTTATGATGAGCTCTGAGAATCCTATGATTGAATTCAAAGGCGTCCTGAGTTCATGGCTCATGTTCGCAAGGAAACGGTCCTTGTGCTTGTGCGCCTCGATGAGCTGGGTGGCCTTTTCCTCCAGTTCCCGGTTGATCTTCTCAAGCGCCAGCTTCTGCTGCTCGAGCCTCCTGGCCATCGAGTTGAAGTCATGCATTACGCTTCCTATCTCGTCATGCTGTATGTCCTCAAAACGGTATTTGAGGTTGCCTGAACTGATCTCCTTTGTCCCTTCGCTCAGTTCGCGCAGGGAACTTCTGAGGATGTAGCCGAAGAGGAAGGATGCGGCTACACTGAATATCGCCGTCAATACAAAGAAAAGCACAAGAAGGTATTGCAGGTTGCTGAAGAAGAAAAGGCTCTGCCGCTGCCACATTTCAGCATGGTCCATTTCTATTTTCAGGACGTCCTGGAGCTTGGTCTGGATGCTTTTGAGGGTCTCGTTGATCTGGATGAGGTCGTCTGATACGAGCTGCTTTTCGCTGCCGATTGAGAGCATGTCGGAGGAGAGCGCCTCGGATATGGAGGCCAGGAGCAGTGTTTCGCATTGCAGTTCAGCTGTCGAAGAAGCCGGAGGGAGGGCTCTTTCGGATTCGATCCTTGCCAGAAGCCCTATGGCCTTCCGGAACGAGGCAGCCTGGTCATTGAAGGCAGTACAGTTCTCCTGTGTAGGCGAGATCAGTATCGCCTTTGCCGAATAGTCGAGGAGATTCAAGGTGTTCCTGCATGAGAGCAGTGCTTCTATGTATGAGCGTTCGTGTTCGGCGTATGACCTGGCCTTGCTTATCTCGCCTTTTCCTATGTATATCAGAAGCGAACAGAAAAGAATTGTGATCAGTATATATGCCGAGAATATAAGCCTGCGGAGCGTCCTATGATTCAATCTCAATTTCATTTTGATTCAACCTCCGGGACCGGGGCGGCGGTGGAGTTTGGATATATCGGTCCAGCTTTTACCGGAGGCTCGGTGGAGAGCGAAGGAGCTGGATTTGCTTTTCCGGAAAGATTGATGTCATCGGAATGTCCGGTGTTGAGTTTCCTGCGGAATTCCACTGTCCAGAAACCTGAGTTCCATGTTCCTTTTGCCTTGACGTCGGCGGCGCTGCCTTCGGGAGGCCTCTGGTAGAAACGAGGGACTGTATCTCCTGTGAATGACACGAAGTATTTGCTAAGCCAGCCCGAAAGTCCCTGATCGGGGAATAACTCCGCCTGTTCGCCCTCTGGCCTCTCGCTCGAAAGACTTTTTTCAAGCATATAGTAGTCGTCTGCATAACCGGCAGGATCCGTTCTTGCCGCTCTCCATATCCAGACATCAGCCTTTTCTGGTGTTGCAGTTGATTTTACAGGAACAGGCGGATCCGGCCATATGATATAAAGCTCATCCTCCTTTTCGTTTCCTACGCTGTAGTATTGTTTCAGAGGATCCCAGTGCCAGAGCATATGCTGCCTGTTTTCCTTTTCAGAAGGGAAGACAACGAGAAGATAAATGAATGCATCATCTGAATGGATTTTGAACTTCATTTCCTTCGTCCCTGATTTTGCAGTCCTGAAAGGAAGCGTTGCCCACGCTTTGTCATCGGAGATTCCATCGATCTTGACGGACAATTCCTTTTCTGGTTCGATGACTGCTGTATCTTTCCCTCCAATGGGTGCGTCCTGTCCGGCTTTGATGCCAGCAGGCAGGAAAACAGACAGTACGAGCAGGAATAATAAGGAAGGAAGCCTGGTTTTAGGTGACAGGAACATTTTGTCTTTTATCCCTAAATCAGTTTAACCTTTAAAGGTTCCTTGAGATTCTGGATTACTTGAGTTTTAAATCGGTGCATTTCTCGACGGCTGCGACAATCGAGCCGAGTCTGACCGGTTTTTCAAGGACTACGTCGACTGCGAGCTTCGCAATGTCGGTTTTCGCTTCAGGTGAGAGGTATGCGCTTGCGATGATCACTTTCACGTCCTCGGTATCCTCGTTCTGCCTGAGCATCCTGCAGAAATCGATTCCGTTCATGTTGGGCATTCTGAGATCGAGGATGACCAGGTCCGGCTGCCATGTGCCGATGAGCAGGGCGCCCTGCATGCCGTCGGTGGATTCCCGCAGCTCGTATCCTGAGAAGACGTCAAGGGCGTTCTTTATGAACTCGCGGAATGCGGCGTCATCATCTATGACAAGTATTTTTACCTTGCCGGAATCGTTCATGGCTTTCGGTATGTTGAGGCCGCGCTTTTCAGCGAACTTGTCGAGTTCGTCCGCAGTAAACCTATAATGCCCGCCGGGAGTCACGCCGCTGCCAAGCAGACCCTGCTTGACCCAGTTGGTTAGACTGGAGCGAGAGACTCCCAGATATTTCGCTGCATCATTTGTCTTTAAAAGTTTGCTCATTATTTCTTGTGTTCGAACATTTCCCTGATCTGCTTGCCGACGACTTCGACTGGGTGTTCGCCGAGAGCTTTGCGCTTGGCAAGGAGGTTCGGGGCCCCGTTCCTGCTTTCCTTGAGCCACTTGCGGGCGAATTTTCCGCTTTCTACATCCTTGAGCGCCTTCTTCATCCTGGCCTTGGTTGCGGCATTGATGATCTTGGGACCGACTTCGTATTCGCCCCATTCGGCGGTGTTGGATATGATGGCGTTCATCTTCTGGATTCCGCCTTCGTAGATGAGATCGACGATCAGCTTCATTTCATGTACGCACTCGAAATAAGCCATTTCCGGAGGATATCCCCCTTCAGTAAGGACTTCAAATCCGGCCTTCATGAGTTCGACGAGTCCGCCGCAGAGGACGGTCTGTTCGCCGAAGAGATCTTCATATGTTTCCTGTTCGAATGTGCATTCGAGCACTCCTGCGCGTGTGAAGCCCATGGCCTTCGCCATTCCAAGGGCGATTTCCTTCGCCTTGCCGCTGGGGTTCTGCCTGACTGCGAAAAGTCCCGGGACTCCGAAACCTGCAAGGAATGCCTTGCGTTCTTCGGTGGCCGGGCTTTTCGGAGCGACCATGATCACGTCGACATCAGCAGGCGGGACTATTCCCTTGAAGATGATATTGAATCCATGTGAGCAGGAAAGGACTTTTCCAGCCTTCATGTATTTCTTGATTTCCTTCTTGTAGACGGGGCCGTGGAATTCGTCGGGAAGGAGGATGTGTATGATGTCGGCTGCCTTGGCTGCCTCGGAGATGGACATTGTCTTGAATCCCTCGTCGACGGCTCTCTGCCATGAACGGTTGGGATTGCCGTTGAGGGTCTCAGTTTCACCGATGATTACATTGACACCTGAATCGCGGAGGCAGAGGGCCTGGGCTGAGCCCTGGTTCCCGTAGCCGATGATTGCAATTGTCTTGCCGTTCAGCACGCTGGCATCAGCATCGCTGTCATGAAGAATCTTCACCATTTTCTATTTCTCCTAAATTAGTGTTCCTTGATATTCCAACTGTCTTTAAGCGAACAGGAATGAT
>JBAQUG010000521.1:0-12315 GCA_049297395.1 Victivallales bacterium
GTGTAGATGTCCCAGGCGAGCTGGACTACAGGCATTGTCTTTCGAGCAGGATAAAGGACTGTTGTTCGCCATGCAACGGAAAGGTCACCAGGGAAGGGTACATGGAGCGTGTCGCCATGCTGATGAAGGTGCTTGAAGGCGGCTGCGAGGAAGTCATTTGCGAACTTCGCAGCAGGATGGAGAAGGCGGCCGCCGAAAAGAAATATGAGACTGCCGCGAAATGGCGTGACATGATTGCGAACATAGAGGGGATATTCGGAGAGAAAAGACGGAATTTCCGGTTCGCATCCATTCCTTCTTCTTCTGGAGAGGAATCAGTAAAGGACCTGCAGCTGGCCCTGGGTATCGACAGGGAACCGAGGATGATTGAGGCCTTCGACATATCTAATATCTCCGGACAGTTCGCAGTGGCAAGCATGGTATGTTTCAGGAACGGGCGTCCTGAAAGCAAGTCATACCGGCGTTTCAGGATCAGGGATGTGCATCAGAGCGACGATTTTGCAATGATGAACGAGGTTGTCAGAAGGCATTATTCGAGGAAGCTTGCCGAAAACAGGGTCGATACCGATCTGATCATCGTCGATGGCGGAAAAGGCCAGCTCAGTGCCGCGTTGTCGGCGCTCATCTCAATAAAATATCCGCCGACGCCTGTTCTCGGCCTGGCGAAAAGGAACGAGGAGATTTTTCTTCCAGAAAAATCTGAGCCGATAGTTCTGGATCGCAGCAGACCGGCGTTGAAACTTCTGCAGGCTGTCCGCGATGAGGCGCACCGTTTTGCGATCTCGTATCACCGCGAACTCCGCGGGAAACGGATAGAGGAATCTATTCTTGATGAGGTTGAGGGAATCGGAGACAACAGGAAGATGCAGATACTTAATGAATTTGGATCGATTGAAAGTTTAAAGAAGGCCAGCCCGGAGCAGATTGCCGAGCGCATCCCCGGAATCGGAATCAAACTCGCGGAAATGATAAAAGAAAAGATTGGCTGAAACCACGAAATACACCCTTCGACTGTCTTAGGGCAGGCGAACTACACGAAAAGTCCTAATGCCATTTTCTGAAACATTTAACAGATACATCCTTGAAAATAAGCCATAATTATTAATATTATCCTTGAATTACAGCCATTAAGTTGATATTTACTATTGAATTACAACCAAGACAATAGGTGGGTCATGTTGAGAGCAATTGACATTGAGCTGGAAAAATGGAAAAATTCCCGGAACAGGAAACCTCTTCTGCTCAGGGGGGCAAGGCAGGTTGGCAAAACCTATTCTGCAAGAAATGTCGGGAAAAAATTCAAAAGTTTCGTGGAGGTGAATTTTGAAAAGAGAAAGGATGCCTGCTCCATATTTTCACGGGATTTTGACACAGGGCGGATACTGCGGGAACTTTCAATCCTGACTGAAAGCCGGATAGTTCCGGGAGAAACCTTGCTTTTCTTCGATGAGATACAGGAGTGTCCTGAAGCTGTAAAATCTCTGCGCTATTTTTTTGAAGACAGTCCTGATCTCCATGTGATTTCCGCAGGATCCCTCATTGAGTTTTCAATTGAGAAGATTGGACTTCCAGTGGGCAGGATATCCATGCTGTACCTGTATCCTGTTTCATTCTCGGAATATCTGGCTTCTGTAGAACGCGAAGAACTGATTTCCATGATGGCGGAAAGTTGTTCGTCTTTCCAGATAGGCGAGTCATTTCACGCGAGGCTTATGTCCCGCCTTGGTGAATATATGGCCATTGGCGGCATGCCGGAAGTACTCGGCATGTGGATGGAAACGAAGGATTTCCCGGAATGCGTGAAAATACAGAACACGCTGATTGACACCTACCGGCAGGATTTCGAACGTTACGGACGGAAACACCAGATAGAATACCTTGAAATGATCTTCAACAGAATACCTTCCTTCGCAGGGGAAAAATTCAAGTTCGCTAAAATATCTGGGTGCCACCGCAAACGCGAGCTCGAACCTGCGCTGGAGCTTCTTGAGAAGGCCGGGCTTGTACACAGGATCCGCCACACGCATGCAAACGGACTTCCTCTCGGAGCAGAAGCGGATTTTGAGAAGTATAAAGTCATCTTCCTGGATGTTGGGCTCTCCAATTCAATCATGAACATGAGCGCCAAGGGATGGATTCTGACTCCGCTTGAGGAGCTTGTCAACAGAGGTGGGATGGCGGAAGCATTTGTCGGACAGGAGCTTCTTGCATATTCTGACCCCAATGTCAGAGCCCAGTTGTTCTATTGGCATCGTGAAGCCCGTTCATCCAATGCCGAAGTGGATTACATCATTGCCAACGGCAGTAAAATAGTCCCTGTTGAAGTCAAGAGCGGTGCCGCTGGGAGCTTGAGGAGCATGGGGGTCTTCCTGGATGAACATTCAAAATCCAGATTCGGAATCAGGTTCTTCTCCGGAATCCCGGCAAAGGACAAAAATGTCCTCTCGTATCCATTATACGCGATAAAACCTGCTCTTGAATCATTGTAATGGAAGACAGACATATTAAAAATTTCTTTTTCCCGAAGATGACGCCGAAGTTCTTAATAAGGCTGGCGGTTGTCGCGGTTATGGCATATGTGATTTTCGGCAATATCTGCATTCCCATGAGGCTGAATGGCTGCAGCATGGAGCCCATGTACCATGACGGAGGAATAAATTTCTGCTGGATCCCGTCGTGTTGGTTTTCAAAACCGAAACGCGGAGACGTCGTGATGGTGAGGCTTGCCGGAAAAAAGATAATGTTCCTGAAGCGGATAGTTGCACTCGAAGACGAGACCATCGAATTCAAGGACGGGAAGATTCTTATAAATGGTAAAGAACTTAATGAACCTTATGTCAGATTTCCGTGCGACTGGAATCTTCCTCCTCGAAAAGTTGAAACTGGCAGTGTATATGTCGTAGGTGACAACCGTGACATGAACATTGACAACCATGTCTTCGGCCAGACATCGGTCAGGAGGATTGCGGGGACGCCGTTATGGTGATTTGGAACCAGTGACTTGAAATCAAATAGAACGGCAACAGAGTGCCGTTGCTACAATAAATCCCAGCTGTAGCCGCGTCACTCTGCTGACGCGTTTAAATCTTAAAAAATGTTTTCGCCTGAATTGAACTTATGAAGTTAAAGATAATCATAATACTGATTCTTATTGCGGTCTTGGCCGCATTTGCCGCACTCTATCTCTTTCCCGGCGACAGGACGAAGATCAAGAAGCAGTTCGATTCCCTGTCCACTCTTGTCTCCAAGGAAAAGGGCGAGTCCGCCTTTACGATGGCGTACAAGGTAAATGCCATTGCAAACCTTTTTGCCGACAGCTGTTCGTTTGAATTCTCCCAGAATTACATGGCGGGTGACTACACTCCTGAACAAATAACAAGTAATGCTGCAAAAGGACGGTCGCAGTTCTCGAAGATCTCCTTGGACTTCTACGACATAGTTCCAGACATTCAGAACGATGCTGCGGTCGTGGAGACCACCGTGAGATTCCATGGAGAAATCAAGGATTCTGCGAAAGTCGCAGAAGAGACACGCGAGATCCAGTGCAGGCTGAAGAAGATAGAAGGCAAATGGAAGTTCGCGGGTTTCAAGGTCGTGGAAGTCCTGAAGAAGTAGTCTTGAAGTAACTCAGGCTTTCCAGGTAGGGACATCTCGCCGAGATGTCCGAATAATAGCGGTTTCGGCGAAACCGCCCTACCTCAGATACTTTCCAGCGCGTTTACCGGTCATCGTACCTTCTTCATAGCTCAATACTCCGTTCACCCATACTTTCATGATACCTTTTGATAGGCCGTGGGGTTCTGCGAAGTTCGCAGTATCGTCAATGGTATCAGGATTCCAAAGTACGAGATCGGCGGCGTATCCCGGAGCAACAAGGCCTCTGTCCTTGAGGTTGAAGATCTGAGCCGGCATGGAAGTCATCCTGAATATTATTTTCTCAAGACGCATAACCGGCTTTAGATAGTTTATGAATCTTGGCATGGATCCGAATCCTCTGGGGTGGCTTCTCCCCAGGGAATAATCCAGGGGTCTTGAAGTCTCGTCTGAACCGCAGGCTACGAAATCCGTTGATAGAATCTTCTTCAGGTTTTCCTCGCACATCCCTGCTGAGGCGGCTGTTGCGCCGGCAGTGTCTTCTCGGAGTATCTTTGAACACAGTTCCGCCGGATCCATTTTAATCTCGTTCCCGTAGTCTGAGAACGATTTCCCAAACCCGGGTTTTGCGAAATTCGCAGAAGTGCTGATTAATCGAAGAGTTTTCCAGCGTTCCGCAGGCAGTAATTTCAAGTCAGAAAAAAAAATCCCGAAGTTCCTGTCTTCCTTCAGGAAATTCTTGAGCTTAATGTCGTCCATCCTGTTGTATGGTGACGGCAGGTAGGCGCTGAGCTGGGTCATGGATTCGATGTATGGATATCTGTCGGCGCTCGCGCTCATCCCTTTTCCGCAGGCCTGCGAAATCCGCAGCAGGGCGTCATCGATCTTGTGCCAGTTGTCCTTGCCCGAAGTCTTTAGATGGCTGATATGTATTTTTCTGTTTCCTGCCTCGATCGAGGAGGAAACAGTATCGTCCAATGACTCAATTAAAAAGTCGCCTTCGCTTCTAAGATGGGTGGTATATGGCTTTGAGGTATGCGAAAGGATCCTGAGGAGGCCGACAACTTCCTTTCTGTCGGAGAATTTTCCAGGGATGTAGAGGAATCCGGTGGAGAATCCAACGGCACCATCTTTAAGCGAACTGCGGAGATATTCGGACATCTCGTTTACTTGTTCATCTGTTGCGACAACCTCGTCATATCCCATCACTGCGGCCCGGAGCGTATTATGTCCGCAGAGCGATGAAATATTAATTGCAGGTCCGACCCGGTTCATCTTATCAGCGTAATCATCGACGTTCTTCCAGTTTATTTTGACATTGTACTGCTTGTAGAGTTCCTGCAGATGTTCTTTGTTCCTGTCGGTTACTGGAAATACGGAAAGGCCGCAGTTGCCTGAGATCTCGGTTGTTATTCCCTGTGAGATCTTGCTTGTAGCCTCAGGCGCGGCGAAAAGGGAGATGTCCGAATGCCCATGGGTATCGATGAAGCCGGGGGAGAGGACAAGCCCTTTGGCGTCTATGGCCGTGAGTCCGGTTGACGGCAGTTTTCTACCGACATCTGTGATTTTTCCTTTTTTCACGGACACGTCGCCATTAAAAGGTGGTCTGCCGGAACCGTCAACGACAAGTGAGTTCTTTATTACAAAGTCAGTATTCATTTTATGATATTAGAAAATGGAATCTATTTGTCTTAAGCCCAGACGCAACTCCGATTTAAGTTCAGTCAGCGATATCTGTTTCTGTTGATCCCGGTCCATGAGCAGGCGCAGACTTTCCCTGACCACCTCGCTTGAGGAGTTGTAGAAGTCTTTTTGCAATACATCGTCTGCTGCTGAAACGTTTTCGCCATGGAAGAAATGCTTATCCAAAAGCATTTCAAGCACTCTCAGCAGTTGGACGTCAATAAGTCTTGCCCAAACTGGTGTGGAAGCATTTGCCGAGTTTCTGGCCTTTGAACTCAGTCCAGGCTACGACCAAGTAACAGCCGTAAGGAAGGTCGCCTTGTATCTGGGGCATGTTCGCCTCCCATTTATCCTTCTTCTTCAACACGGCCTTGCCCGTCATATCCATGATGAACACATTCAGCTTGGTCCCCTTTTCAGGCTGTACCTGCTTTAAAGATTTGCCATTGACCTCCATCAGTGAAGTCTGGAGGAAGTAGTTGCATTTGGTCTTGGACTTGCCCTTGTCGTTAATCGTCGGAAACGGGGACATGGAACATAAGAATTTCAGTTTTCGCCCTCCTAACTCACCCTCCTCGGCCAGCTCCTCCATATCCTGCTGCGGCAACGGAAGATCTTTCATGGTCTTGAGGCGCTCCTTTAGAGGAACAGGAACCTGTACCTCCATAATTTCACCCATCAAAGGTTCGCCGGCGATCCGCGCCACCGCCAGCAGCAGGTAGTCTCCGCTGGGCACTTCACCGAAGCACCCGCCGCCGCCGTTTCAAGTAGGGCACAATTTCACAAGAGGCGCCTTCTCCTGAAGCACAATTTTGCCGTCCTTGTCAATCAGGCACAGTTCGCCCTCTCCATCGGTGAAAATCCTGCCCCCTTTGCCGGGATATATGGAGACAGAGATATGAACCGGAGATTCTTCGCCCTTCGCCTTGGGAGAAGCGGCATAGTCCACCTTCAAACTCATTGCCAGTTCAGTGCCGGCATGGACCGCCCTGCCTGGCAACTTGACAATCTGCCCGGCCGGAACCGGCAGCCCCTCCACCTTCTCCAGCCTCTTCAAAAGAGGATTGTCAGCAGCATAACCGCTTTCAAAACTTAGGAAGAATAATAACAGTAGAACAGGAAGAAGAACCTTTGCTGATACGATCTTTCCCATATTCATATTCCTCTGTATGCTTATAAAGTTGAGAAAATGGATCATCCAAGAACGCATTAATATATGCTGAACCCAGTCCATATCAAGATTCAAATTCTAAAGAATACTTTTCCAGTTTATTCCGTAACCGTTAAGCTGGTAAAAATGAGGCTGTCTATCCTTGAAAGTATGTTGGGATTTAGCCCGACAATTCTTAAATAGGCGGGTTAAAACCCACCTTACTCATGAGGCAAAACGACCAGCTTAACGCTTACTTAATTCCTTTATTTGATGATGGTATCCTTGTTTTCTACCGCTCAAACTCTTTTGTTTCCATTGTAAAACATATTCCACCGTCAGCGCATATTCAATTTGAAAGTACGGATTAAGTAAACGACATAGTTTACTGAATACGTACCTGTGGTGGGTTTCAGAAAGTTTCAATTCCGCACAAGACTGCGGTTTCTTTTAATTTCTTGTCCAGGCTCCATAAGGAAGTGTCCTTGAAAAGGCATGATGCCAGCAGATGGACGTCAATAAGCCCGATGCCTCTGCCGGGAATATTATGAGTTTCTATGAAGTTGGTGTTTCTGAAATGGCCTATCCATACGGAGGTATCGACAAGGACCATTAAGAACTCCTCCGCCTGTGTACGGGCTTGATATCTTTTTCAGTTCCACCGAGTCTGGCCAGGCGGGCGGCGCTTGCCTTGGAAATAAGAGATTCCAGTCCTTTCCTGACAAGTGCTGTCTTTTCCCGGATTCCAGTAAGTTCCGAAGCCTTAGAAAAAATTTCAGAGTCTATGTTAAGCGTTGTTCTCATGCATATTAATGTGCATCATCCATATGCATAGTCAACGCCCGTCTTGCAGAACTCCGCAAAATATGGTTTTTGTCTTGATTTACTTGATTTATGTCCCATATCCAGCTATCCTTTCGCCGATATGAAAATCAAGAAAATAAAAAGGGCAAACTATGCCAACACTCCAATTCAAAGATCGCTGTTTGACTATGTGGCGGAGGAAAACATCAACGGCCTTGAAAAATCCGTCGCCATTTATCTTGATGAACAGGAAAAGCTTCTGTGGTGGTACCGCAATATGAGCAGGCAGGACTACCATATCCAAGGATGGAAACGGCACAAGATTTATCCCGACTTCATTGCGGCGGACAGGAAAAATGATAACAACGACTACGAAACAGTTTATGTACTGGAGACCAAAGGCATACATCTGAAAAACGAGGACACGCAATACAAGCAGGATGTCTTCAAGCTCTGCAACGAATTAGGGGCGAAGAAACCCTGGAAGGAACTGTTTGACGAGTTCCCCGACCACGACTTTGAATTCCAGGTTGTGTTTGGGGACGAGTGGCAGAACAAAATTAACAAGCTGATGCAATGACAGAGACTTGATTTCTTTATACATTTTTCCAGCCTCTGGAAAAATCAACGGAGAATTTTGTTATGGAAGTAATCATACGTCCCGACAGGGAGAAGGCGATGGAGCTTGTTGCGAAGCTCATTGTCAAGGCTGTGCGTGAAAAACCTTCCCTTGTCCTTGGCCTCGCCACAGGAAACACCATGGAGCCACTTTATGCGAAGATCGCGGAAATCCACAAGAAGGAGAAAGTTGATTTTTCACTTTGCAGGACTTTCAACCTGGACGAATACGTCGGATTGAAGGAGGAACACAGGAATTCATACCGGCACTATATGAACGAACATTTTTTCAACAGGATAAACATAGATCTGCGGAATACGCATCTGCCTTCGGGGACGGCGGAGGATTTTGACAGGGAATGCGAGAAGTACGAGCAGAAGATAAAGGAATGCGGAGGAGTGGATCTCCAACTGCTAGGGATCGGGAAGTCAGGGCACATCGGGTTCAACGAGCCTCTTTCCGCTTTTTTCTCGAGGACGCGCGTGAAGGCGCTGACTCCGACGACGATTGCCCAGAACTCTCCGCTTTTCGACAAGCCTGAGGAAATGCCGAAACGGGCGATCACGATGGGCGTAGGTACAATACTTGAGGCGAAGAGGATCGTAACGCTTGTCATTGGAAGTTCGAAAGCTGAGATTCTCGCTAAGGCGGTAGAGGGGCCGGTCACTTCAATGGTCTCCGCTTCAGCGCTACAGCTCCATCCGAAATGTGTCGTGATAACCGATGAGAAGGGTGCTGCCAACCTGCAGGGCAGGGACTATTACAGATGGATATTTGATAATGAACCCGAGTGGGAAGAGTTCAGATAAATTTCGCGGACGCGAAATTTACATATGGATATTTCTTGCGCCGATAATGGATAAAACGCTCATCACGTTGCTATTTCTTTCTTTATAAATATTTTCCCTCCTGACAACAAAGCATTATTTAATAACAGGAGGGAAAATATATGCAGACGCCTTTTTACGGTCATGTGAGACAGTATGAGAACATCAAGAAGGAAATTGATGCGAACATCAACGAAGTCCTGATGAGCGGACAGTATGTCCTCGGACCGATGCTCAAGAGATTCGAAGGTGAGCTCACCAAGTATTTCGGAACCAAGCACGCTATCGGAGTTGGAAACGGAACAGATGCGATCTGGCTTGCGCTCATGGCGATGGACATCGGTCCCGGCGACGAAGTAATCACCCATCCCAACACATTCTTTGCTACAGCCGAAGCGGCATGGATTGCCGGATGCAAGGTTGTATTCGTGGACTGCGACGAGAAGACACGCTGCATAGATCCTTCTAAAATTGAAGCCGCAATAACCCCGAAGACCAAGGCGATCATTCCCGTCCATCTCTACGGACAGTGCGCAGACATGCCGGCGATTGCGAAGATCGCAAAGAAGCACAACCTGAAAGTCATTGAAGACAACGCCCAGGGGATTGACGGAAGAGGCGACACGTTCAGGCAGGGCGAGCTTTCGGATGCAGTAGCGACAAGCTTCATCATCCAGAAGAACCTCGGATGCTTCGGCGATGGCGGAGCGCTTTTCACTAACGACGACAGGATAAATGAAAGAGTCCGCAAGCTGCGCAGCCATGGTTCAGTCAAGCGCGACCATCACTCATACGGATTCAACAGCCGCCTAGACGATCTCCAGGCAGGCGTTCTCAGCGCGAAGCTGAAGCACATCACGCAGTGGACCGACATCAGGATCAGGCTTGCCGAACAGTATACAAAGGGTCTCCAGGGCGTCAAGGCCATGACTCTTCCCTATGCAAAACCTGGATACCGCCATGTGTTCCATCTCTATGTCGTCGAGACAAGGGATGCCAACAAGCGCGACGATCTGGTGAATTTCCTCGTCTCCAACGGCGTCGACGCCAAGACACATTATTCCATAGCCATCCACAAGCAGGAGGGATTCCCGTGGGGCAAGGAATACAGGATAGTCGGCTCTGTTGCCAACGCAGAGAAGAATGCGGCATCATGCGTATCTCTTCCGATGTTCACTGAACTGACCGTGGAAGAGGTCGACTACTCCATCGCGAAGGTTCTTGAATGGGACAAGAAGAACTCATAATGACTGAATGAAAAACACAGCCGCAACCTCACCAGAGGTGCGGCTGTGCAATTTAAGGATGGCTCCATATGAAAAAATACAATGTAATGATAGTTGGAATGGGAAAGCGCGGCAAGCATCACGCGACCGCATTCACCGCGAATCCGAACTTCCAGGTTACAGGGATCTGCGACATCGATGCTGAAAAGCTGAAAGCTGCTGCTTCTTCCCTTGGAAATCCTGTTGTCGGAACTGATGCGGCCAAAATGGCTAAGGAGATCAAGCCCGACCTTTTCTGCTTCTGCACCATGCCTCATATCAGGACGGAAATGCTGAAGATCGCGGTTGACTGCGGTGCGAAAATGGTGGCCTTTGAAAAACCAGTGGCTTTGAGCATGAAAGAAGCGCTGCTACTCAAATCCCTTGTCGATAAAAGCGGGATCAAGGCGGTTGTCAGCCATCAGCACCGTTACGGAGTCCATTACAGGAAAGTCAAGGAAATCGCAGACAGTGGAGAACTCGGAAGGATAGAGATGATCTACGCCGGGGCCACAGGCTGGATGACCCACATGATGAGCCACATGGTCGACTACATGCGCTGGTACAATGGCAATGTCGAGGCGGAATGGGTAATAGGACAAGCTTCAGGAAAATCCAAGTTGAGCGATAACCATCCTTCTCCTGACTACATTGAAGGAGTGATCCAGTTCGCCAACGGCGTCCGTGGAATAGTCGAATGCGGGGCAGGGGCTCCAGACCAGCCTGAAGTTTCTAAATGGTGGGGTAAGAACCGTATCTGCGTCCAGGGAACCGAAGGCTTTGCCGAAGTCCTTACTAATGGCGGATGGCGTGCCGTGACCTCGAATGGTGTCCAGAAGGGCGAAGGAGCCATGAACTACGATCTTGATATGCCTCCGTACATACAGGAAATGGCCGACTGGCTGATCAATGGAAAGGTCCACCAGTGCAATTTTGAAAATGCGTTCAAGGGATGTGAAATTGTCAACGGCATCGTACGTTCCGCGCTTTATGGCGGACAGGTAAGGCTGCCTCTTGCGGACGGTCCGGATGAAATTGCCGAGCTGAAGGCCAAGCTTCCTGAAAAGAAGGCAATTGCCAGCTCGTTCAACAAGGCTGAATTCCCCGGCTGCGAATAAGCATGTTGGGCTTTCCTGTCCTGAGCTTGTCGAAGTAAGCCCGACACAAAATTAGAATCAAACATGGCGGTTCCTGTTAGAATTCCAGCAGGAACTGCTTTATGTTTTGGGAAACTTTGGCAATATTGATAGTCTGAACTCGACAAAAGTATGTTGGGCTTCAGCCCGACATACTATTTCCAGATCCTGGTATTCAGATTCAATTCTTCGATGATTTTACCAGCTAGGGAGAGGTTGTCGAAATAGTCCTTGACGAGGCTGAAGTCATCGTTGGGACTGAATATCCGCGGCTCGAAAAGATTCTTGCTGATTGATATCGCGACATATACTTTCGAGTTCTTGAACGAGAGGAAGACTGTATTGTTCTCCTTCCTCCTGAATTCCACAAGCCTCTGCATCAGCCCGGGAGTCAGTATGTATCTTGCCGTGATCTGGTCGTCGCCATACACCACGAAGAGCTTTTCAAATTCAGGATCCTCAAGCTTTATGAGCTGTCCCTTCCTGGTGAGGTTCCATGACTGGAAGATCTTGCCGAGGAAACCGAAAGTCTTTTCTGCGAAATCAGGAAGGACGACCGTTGTTCCAGTGAATTTCTTGTTGAAGTCGGCTATGAAGAATAAACCTTTGAAGATGGTGTGCCATTCGGTATGGTGGTTGCCTTTGCTGTCGGTGATCTCGGTCTTGTATTCCGAATGGATTTCAGAAAATTCTATCTGCGTTTCCCCGATCTTGCCTGACACGTAGTCTTCGCACTTGTATCTGTCAGGATGGGTCAGGAATATCTGGCTGTCCATATATGTAGGCTGTCCGATTCCGGACTCCGGACTGTAGGAGAGGTTGGCGTCTACGAACCTGACCACTTCCGCCACGATCTTTGTTTTGAATTCCGAGACATATGCCTTGGAGGCGCCGTTCACGAAGATGAAATAGTAGATGATCCCGAAGAGGATTGCGAGAAAGAATGATATGAATATGAAAACAGGATTTTTAGCGACGAGTGAAATCATGGTGGCGAGGAGGATTATGGAAATGCATCCGACGATCAGGAGCGTTATCATGAAGGCTATTTTTTTCCTGGTCACCTCAAGTTCCCTGATCCGCTGGAGGAGGGATGTATCGTAGAAGTTTCTTAAATCGGTAATCGTTTTCATATATAAACCAGTTTTGTAGTTTTTTATACTAATTGAAGAACACGCCAGCAGAGTGGCGTGGCTACAGCAATTCTTGAATGTAGCCGCGTCACTCTGCTGACGCG
>JBAQUG010000522.1:0-26428 GCA_049297395.1 Victivallales bacterium
AGAATACTGCATTCACTGGGCGTGTCTGACATCTGTGTATTCGACAGGGATAAGAAACTTCTGGATTCCCTCGTGGCTGAAATTCCGTCGGTAAAGACAGTCGGCTCCTTTGAAGAAGGATTGAAACAGAAACCGGATGCTGTTTTCATACTGACTCCCCCGAAGCTTCATATACCGATGGCGATGGAGGCGATCAAAAATGGATGCCATGTGTTCTGTGAAAAACCAATTTCAGACAGCACGGAACTGGTCGGGGAATTCTCTGAATTACTGGCCAAATCAGACAGGAAGTTCATGGTAGGGCTCTGTTTCAGATATCACGAGGGCATTCAAAAAGTGAAAAAGCTGCTCGACCGGGGAGAGATTGGAAGACTTATTTCCGTAAGGGCGCTGATGGGGGAGCATCTTCCGTCGGTGAGACCTGATTACAAACAGCTTTTCTCATCGAAATATTCCGGGTCTTTTGATCTGATGCATGACATCGACCTGGCCTTATGGTTTGCGGACAGGCCCGTAAAAAATGTCTTTTCCGTCCATGGCGCATACAGCGACATAGGCATAGAGGCTCCGGATGTCGTCGAACTGCTCCTTGAATTCGAAGGCAAATGCGTGGCGACAGTACATCTTGACTTCTTTCAACGTCCCCGGAGAAGGCAGATGGAGCTCATAGGAACTGAAGGGGTCATGACAATAGAATTCGGCTCATGGGATGAATACACAATCTCGGTTTATGATGTCAAGAAGGCAAAATGGGACACTTCCACCGAAAAGACAACAAGGGATGACATGTTCATAAAGGAAGACTCTGCTTTTTTAAAAGCTGTTTCAGGAGATGAAGCAATAACATGCGGGCTGGAAGAAGCGCTGAAGTCATTGAAGGTGGTACAGGCGGCCCAGGACAAATGTTTTCAGAATTAAAAGGCATGATAAAATGAAAGGAAAACACCAAATGACGAATTTATTAAAAAATCGACTTTCAAACTCTAAACCATTGCAAAATTCCGAGGGACTGTCTTTTCGATACGAGACGTCCTCAGAAGCCGCCGCACGGCTCTGCGTTCAGGAAACGGGCATCGATCCCGTGAAAGACATTGCATATGTGTATGCCACGGTGGAAATGGGTCCAGCCAATCCCGTCCCCTACGTCAACAACATCCCACAGTGGCGGCCGCAGGAAAGCGCAACGGAAACAAAAACAACTCAGGGTGGCAATGGGGAACCAGCCCCCGCACAGGGTGGATTTGTGATGGATCAGAAGTGGGAAGCGCTGCCTGAAGAACGACCGCCGTTCCTGGAATCGATCGCGCTGGGCATGGAGCTGGACGGGCAGTTTACACCGGTAGTGCGTTTCGGACTTGGTGATGACAGCCGTGCGCTGGGCCGGGGTACGAATCAAGCCTGGTACTGGTCGGAACAGGACGGACATGGGCAGGATCTGGCGCATGTGACGGCCTGGGTCTCCGATGGCAAAACTGACTATTTTGCGCCTTTTGCCCGGCCCAACACACCATATGACTTCAAGTTGCGGCTGGATTTGAAGCGACAGCTTATGACAGCCTGGGTGAGCAGGCGCGGCGACGACGACTGGTTCCTGCTGGCCGAGGATGTGCCCCTGCACACCGAGGCGCGGCTGATCAACCTGGTGCGGACAGAACTATACCCCGATGCGCCGCCTATCAACAGGCTGCTGGTTCGTTCATCGCCCTGGGAGCCGGGTGAACAGATATTGCCTCATCCTCTGGCCAAGAAGGATCGCACGGTAGGGCCGGATCAAAGCTTCACATTCCAATCCATGCGATCGACCTGGCGCAAGCCGGGCAGGCATGTGACGATCTTCCGCGAGCCGGGTGTCCACGCCGCTTTCCCCGACATAGCCCAGGCCGGGTCCGATCACCTCGTCTGCGTGTGGCGGAACGGTTCCCATACCGGCGGCACGGGCGGACTCTCAATCGCACACAGCCATGACCTCGGCAAAACTTGGAACAAACCAGTTTTGGCTACCAGCATCCAGGGCAATTGTCCGCGTCTACAACGGCTCAAGGACGGTACGCTGCTCCTGATTGTCGATGTCAGTTCGGGAGGAGATGAAAGCACTGCAGCCTGGGATCTGGTCCTCTGGGACAGCCGCGACGGCGGGGAAACATGGATCAACGAGCGCCGAATCAATCCTGGGAAAGCCGGTGGTGGCGGCTTCCTTGTCCCCAGCCGGGTTTGCGAGTTGGCCGACGGATCCTGGCTCCTGGCGGCATGCTGTTTCAAGCGCCTGGAAAACAGCCAGAGCATTACAGTTCTCGATTATTACCGCTCAACGGATCGCGGAAGGACATGGCAATTCCTGGGCGCACCCGACAACTCGCCGCACTCCCTCTGCGAACCCAGCCCAGTACAGCTCCCCGACGGCAAGATGCTCGTTTTCGCCAGGGAAACCCGGGTAGACGGCATGCCTGGCGCCAAGGGATATTCCCTGGACGGCGGCATGACTTGGCACTATCAGGATCTGCCACACCCAGTCATCGGACGGACCTGCGCCGGACTGCTCCGCGATGGACGCATCATGAACACATTCCGTTCCGGCGTGGCGCGGGCGGCGTTGTGGGCATGGATCGGCAGTCCAGACGATCCAACCGCGTCCCAGCCCGCTGGAAGCCACTTCAACGACAGCCACAGCGTGGGACTTAAAGACGGAGCTTTGCACATCGACAACGACGGCCTCTGCGGGCAGTTCACAAAGTACAGGCTCCACCCAGCTGAAACGGATCAATCCACCGTAGATCTCACTTTTGAGGTGAAGGTGCTGTCCAACCAGGGGCGCGCAGCCACCGTCTCGATCCCCTTTGCCGGCAAACTGCGCCTCTTTCCGGATCACGTGGTGATGGCGCACGATCCGTCGTTGCGCGTCGCCGTGAAGCCCGGCGAGTTCCACGTATATCGCGTGGTCAGCCACCTTGGCAGGATGCAGATCCATGTGGACGGAAAAATCCAGCTTGATACGGATAAGTGTGACGGCCTGCTCGACCAGCAGTCCTGGCGGAAAAGTCCGATCAGTGTCTACGCGCTGGAGTTCGGCAACGAGCGCAGAGGACGCAACGCAACTGGCGTCGAAGCCGTCGGAACCGCAGGATGCGATATCTACGCGGCCAACATCACCGCCGAGGTCACAGGATACAGCATCTGGCGACGATTTGAGTGTGTCTTGGACGATCCAAAGACGGGCAGGCAGGTACTTAGTTGGACAGCGGAGAAGGATGGCTTCCCAGACCAGTATCAGTTGGACCACATCATCGAGATCGATGCCAGCGTCAACGGCCATGAACAGGGCTATTCAGGATGGACGCAGCTCGACGACGGAAGGATATTCGTCGTGCATTACACCGACGACACTTCCGCAGCCGGTGTTTCCAATCCATCCATGTTCGGCGTGCCATGGATCCGCGGCACATTCCTACAGCCAGAAGACCTGCCGCCACATGGCGAATGCAGGAAAAACAAAAGCAGCCAGAATTCAGGGGCGCATCTTGCATGATTTGTACAGATAATGCATGTTTTGTCCTATTGCCTTATCCGATTCATTGGGATATGTTTTGTCTGGCAAAGGGGTCATGTCCCTCAGCTTGGCATCAGGATTAAACGGAGGGCGGACTTTCCGGTCCGCCTTTGAGTTAAGATTCGGCGGGTAAGAAAACCCGCCCTCCTTTGAAAATTGACTTTTGGAATTGGCTCATACTTAAAAAGAGGTATCCTATGAACCGAGAATATTGTTTCAGAGGCTGCTCGACGGAAAGAAAATCTCCTGTTTTCAACTTGAGATTAAAAAATAAAATCGGGAATTCCCTCTTTCCCAATGCTGCGGGATCCGAACTCGGCAAGGTCCCCTCTTTTAATTTTCCTAGTCTTAAAATCGGCACTCGGCAATGCCATTCACCCTCATTGAGCTGCTGGTGGTCATTGCGATCATCGCAATCCTGGCCAGCCTGCTGCTGCCGGCGCTTGGCAGGGCCAGGGAAATGGGCAAAAGGATTTCGTGCGTGAACAACCTCAAGCAGATATACACTGGCGCCATGTCCTACTCCGTCGACTACAATGGCTTCATACCGCCCGGATACTGTTTCCCCTTATTCCTTGCACCTGACTACATTCAAAAAAAGCTCACTTACGTCTCATCCGGCTGGACATCAGGAGGCTGGAATCCAGGTCTTGTTCCCATCTCAAACTCAAACACAGACCCTTTTATCTGCACCTCCACGACCCCTTGCACGGGGACACCCAATGCCCCAATTCTGACATCTTATGGCGGAACAATGTATCCAAGCTGGATGGACGAGTCCCTGAGGAATCAGTACGGCGGATGGTACAGCGGAATCTTCAAGGGCAACACCATGAAGAATATAGCCAAAAGAATAGATAAGATAACTGATAATTCAGTCATTATGATTGAGTTTCAGCTTTATGACTATGCAGGCCTCTGGAACTGGTCATATAATTCCGCGCCTGACTACGCCAATCCTTATTGGGCAAGCGATCCTACGCATGTGAACTTCCCATCCCACGGCCCCGCGTACAGGCACCAGCACACAACGAATCTTCTCTTCAAGGAGGGAAATGTCGAAAGCGTCAACTTCTTCGTCCGTTTCAACGACGACTGGAAAATCAATTAACGGAGAGAAGAAAAATGAAAGACACGAATCTGAAGGTATCTCTGGAACTTGCAGCCGGCATGTTGCTTATGCTCATGTCGCAGATGCTGTCCGCAGCAGAGATGCTGCTGGGTCTGCCTCTCGACGAAGGCTCCGCTGCTGCAATCAAGGATCACTCGGATTTCGCAAATAAGCCGAAAGTTGAGGGCGGCGGATGGCAGGAAACGCCCCCCGGCAAATATGCCATGAGATTTGAAGGCAAGGGAAACGCCATATGCGTGTCAGGAGACAAGCTTTGTCCGGACAAATTCACCTTGAGTTTCCAGATATTGCCATACACGTCTCCCGAAATGGAAAAAGATCAGATCATGTTCAATTCCGCCCGTGCTGACGGGTCGGGTTTCCGGGGAGGCTATTCGGTCTACGTGCGTCCGAAGGCTGGCGCCTATGAGATAGAGCTGATCATCCAGTTCGACGGGAAGGTGTTTGTTGCAGCGGTCGGCATGGTGGCTCCGGAGAAATTTTCCTCTGTCGCAATCACCTATGATCGCACCAGGCTGTGCGGCTATGTCAACGGCAAACGCACCTACGAGAAGGATGAAACCCGCGCGATAACCTATGGGACCAGGCCAAATCCAATGATTATCGGCACGCCCTCATGGGGAAATTTTCCGTTTTATGGAATGTTGAGGGACTTCTCCTTCTACGAAGGTGCGCTGCCCGCTGATGAAATAAAGACAATGTACCGGACAGCGGCCGGATCTGTCAGACAGAAAGACACGGGTATCGGGGAGAAACACTACTATGCTGAAGACAAGCTCCAGGGTCCTTCATACAGCAAATGCCTGAACCTGATCCAGAATCCTTCTTTTGAGGCAGGGCTGCGTTATTGGAAAGGGAGTTCAGGCCGCGAAACCGCCTTTGCGGCTGACGGGCTTGAAAGCCACAGCGGGAAGAACAGTCTTCTTCTGCGGGCGGACGCAGGAAAGGCGCCTTTGTGCCGGGTGATGAGCTTCATGATGCCATTAAGCATGGGCGGGGACTACACCCTGAGTTTTTATGCGCGCAGTGAAAAAAGCGCCGAATTCATCATCGGGTCGCTGATCGGATCGCAGTGGAGCCCGGGGCCATGGAAAAAATTCCAGCTCACGCCGGAGTGGCGGCGTTACTCCTTCTCCTTCAAGTCGCCATCGGGCGTGCTCGGCCTGACCATGTTTGTAGAGTCCCCGAAAGAAGACTGCTCGGTCCGTCTTGACGACTTTCAGCTCGAACCAGGCGAGACGGCGACCGAATTCACCCAGAAGCCATTGATTGGCCGGCTCGCTTTCAACGGGGAATTCAGCATGATCCGGCCGGGAGAAAAGGCCGATGCGATCTTCCACCTTGCCGGGCGTCCTGGGCTGGAAGGGAAACTGCACCTGCAGGTAAAAGACTATCTTGGGAACTGGATCAGGGACCGCACGGTAGATTTCGTCCTGGACGGCGATGGACAGTGGCAGCTGCCCTGTCCCGAACTGGAAAATCTGCCGAAGGGGGACTTCATCATCCGAGCCGACTATGAAACGGCGGGCTTCATGGACTACGATTATTTCCGTTTCGCCATCATGGAAGATGTAGAAGGCGATCCCAGCTCAAAACTGAAGAACTTTTTTGGCGGCGCGGATCATTTGATTCTTCCGAATACAGGGAAATCAATGGAACGGATGAGCCGCCTGGGATTGGGGTTCAGCAGAATGGGGCTGTCCATACCATCGCAGGAAGATTTCAAGCTGTTCAGCAAGTATGACATTCAGTTCCATGCATTTCTGACCTGCATGGCAAAAACGGCCTATGGGCTTGACGGGGTGGATGGAATAAAGGTTCCAGTCAAAGGCAGGAAGTATCAGGATGCGGAAGCGAATGCCATCTACCGGGCGGATCCAGCTACCTATCCCGACATCGTTGAATCATGCCGGCGGGTGGCGTTGTCGCGTCCGGACATCAGGCTCTGGGGTCCGGTCAACGAGGGGGTGATCGGGAATACCCTGGGCGAGGAACATGGCGGACAATATATCAGGCTGCTGCTCGACATCGCCAGAGCAGTTAAAAAAGCGAATCCGAAGGCGAAACTGCTGACGCCGAGCACGTGTGATATTTTCAGGTCGCTTGGACTGGCCGGCATAGAACAGATGTGCCGCGGGGGGATATTGGACGAATATGACATCGTCACCGCCCACCCATATCGCCCGAGGCCGGAGGTTCCGGATCTTGCGGAGGATATCACGGCGCTGGTTTCGATGCTCAAGAGGTATGGATTCAAGGGGGACATCTATTTCGACGAAGACATGAACTACACATCATACAATATTCCAAAATACGGATTGGATGCCACCAAATTCGCCGATTTCTGGCATTCCATGCCGCTGTCCTACGATGCAGGCGTGGGCGAAAGAATGATGGCCGCGTATAATGCCCGTTCATGGCTTATTTCGCTGCGATACTTCCCCCTGGTGAAAAATCATCTCTGGTGGAATTACGGGAGTTCCTGCCTTGATTTGGAACTGACCCCGACGCTCAGCTGCTGGGCGCCCAGCACGCTGAGACACATTTTCGGGAAGGACTGCAGCTTCATCCAGGAAATCCCGCTCTGCGACGATGTCCGCTGCTACCTCTACAGGGACGGCGATGGTCTCGAGGTGGCCGCCCTCTGGAACATCAACGAGGATATTGACCGTGAAAAACGCCCCCCCCTCGCCGTCTGCCTGCCGTTCAGTTCCTCGGAAGTTGAGATGATTGATTTTGTCGGCAACCGGATTGACTTCAAACCCGGCGACACCATGAAAATATATCCCACGCCCACGTTCCTGCGCAGGAAGGACGCCGGCGGATTCTTTAAAAGCGTGAGCTTTTGGCAGAAGCGTGAATCGTTTGCCGACACGCTGGTCAAGCTGGAAGTCGAGGGAGGCCAGAAGCGCCTGGTAAAAATGACCACCGGGATCATTGACCGGCAGAATGTCGCGGTAAATATAAAAAACGTAACCGCCGGCACGTTGTCCGGAACCTTGTCCATCCGCGACGGCGGCGATGTCAAAGAGGAATTGAATCTGCCTGTAGCCGGCGAAAAGACCGTCTCCGTGAAACTGCCTGAACTGAACGACAGGGAGATCAGCAAAGTGCCCCTGCATATCAAATTCACTGGATCAGACGGAAAAGGCCAGGACAATGATTCCAGTTTTAAAATGATGCTGGCCAATAAGGCCTCAAAGCCGCTGACTGTTGATGGCGACCTGTCCGACTGGCCGGACGGCAATGGTATCAGGCTAGATGGATTAATTAACGAATTCATGCCTTCGCCGAAATATCCGCAGCCAAAAAAATGGAACGGACCGGAGGATTTGTCAGCGACGCTCCATGTTGCGTGGGACAGGAATTATTTTTATCTGGCAATCGATGTTAAAGACGATGTCTTCTGTCCGGTGCCGCCCGGCGCTGCGTCGTTCTGGGATTACGACTCGGTCCAGATTTATTTTGATACCGCCTGCGACGCCCGCAACTTGGAATCCAAGAACTACGACAGCACGGACTATTGTTATAACGCCTATTTCCGCGACGGCAGGATGGAGGTGAAACGCGACCAGGTACCAGACTGGCAGCTGTGTTTCCTGAACACCGGTCCGGCTCCGAAAGTAAAGGCGGCCTTTAAGAAGGCGGAGAAAGGCTATATCTACGAATTTGCTTTCCCTTTAAGCGAACTGGCGCCGATGCGGCTGGAGAAGAACCAGGCGATTGGATTTGCAGTCCTGATCAATGAGAACGACAACGACTATCGCAAGCGGGGGATATCCCTCACTGCGCCCGGACGTGAGCCGTATATGAATCCAGCTGCGTGGCCGGCCATGCTGCTGGTGGAGCAGGTTGACATGCTGACGAAGTGATTGGATTTTATAAATACAAGAAAAATGCAGGACATGAACGGAAAAAAGGTAAACAGCCATGAACTTTCAAGAAGAACTTTCGGACGCGCACATCGCGGCAGTCAAGCGCCGCCGCCGCGTCATCGTACAGTATGACGCATTCGGCGACGATGGATTTCCGCCTTTAATGGGCATGGACATCAGAAAATGGATAGACTACCGCTTCAATTACGAGGATCAGCCGGGCTCTCAAATCGACAGCATCTTCTGGGACGCCCAGCTGACTGATCAAAGGCCGGTCTATCCGAGCAAATATTTTCCGCCTTGCGAAATAAAGGGAATACAGAAGTGGCAGTCCGCCGGAATTGACATCGTGCAGGTCATGGTCGAAGAGTCCCACAGAAGAAATCTTGAGGCGTTCTGGCATCACCGCATCAGCACGACGGAAGAGTTCTTATCCGATCCTCTCTGGAGCTCCAGCAGCGCTGAGGAATCCAAGAAGATATTATCCGAGCGCGGTTTGAACTGGGTGATGGAACAGACACCTCTGAAGAAAGACCACCCAGACTGGGTGATTCGGAGCTGGTACTGGCCCGGACTCTGGAATCTGGCGGAACCTGCGGTGTGGGATCTGAAATTGAAGATGCTGCGCGAACCGGCCGAGAACTACGGGTTCGACGGCATACAGATCGATTTTTCACGCCATGTCCCCTGCCTGCCTCCGGGACGGCAGTGGGAACTGCGTGACTGCGTGACTGAATTCATGCGCCGTGTCAGACGGATGCTGCTTGACATCGCCAAAGACAAAAAACGTCCGATACTACTGTCGGCCAAAGTACCGGAAACGCTGGAAGGCTGCCGCATCGACGGTTTTGACGTGGAAACCTGGGCGGATGAAAACATCGTCGACATGTTCACGCTGGGTTCGCGCTCGATGAACGTGGACGTGGCGGCTTTCCGGCGGATAACCATGGACCGGAACATAAAACTCTATCCTTGTTTTGATGATCACCACGCTACCGATGCTTATCGTCATCAACCAATCGAATTCCTGCGCGGTGTTTTTTCCAACTGGTGGCAGCAGGGGGCTGACGGAGTGGAGACCTTCAACTGGGCAAACGCATCCAAGGAAGGAGAAAAAGCGGCCGGACGCGGAGAAGGGCGGCAGATACACCCGCCGGTGCCGCAGCACGGAGCGGCATATCGCGAAATCGGCGATCCGTCGGCCATGAAATTCAAGGACAAGATCTTTGCCATCGAGCGCCGCTGGGGCTATCCGTGGTCCGAAGGGTATTTCGGCCAGAACCGGTTTGCTCCTTTACCTCTTTTGCTGTCGAATGATGGAATTGCATCCGAGCTCACCATCAGGATATCCGATGACATTTCCGAGGCCGTGAAATGCGGGAAGTTCAAGGAGGCTTTCCTGCGGCTGGTACTTTTCAAGATGTTCACGCCAGACGACCGGCTTGACGTGTCTTTCAACGGACAGAAGCTTTCGGTTCCGGTTTCCGACGGCACCTGGAAGGATTCGCTCATCTTCTCGCCGAAGGATCAGCCGCCGTCGGGCGGCGACTATCCGATTGATCCGGGGCAGAAACTGCTGATGCTGCAATATAAATTGTCACCGGATCTCATCCGGACCGGCGAAAACCATATCAGCCTGCGCACCGCAAACCGTGGACAATATCCCCTTGATGGTGCGAGCCAGATAAAAGTCGAGAAGGTGGAGGCGCATCTTTCTTATACATGATTTGTCCAGACAATGCATGTATTGTCCTATTGCCTTTTCCCATTCACCGGGATATAATTTAGCCATGATAAACAGGTAATGTTCCTCAGCTTGGCATCGGGATTAAACGGAGGGCGGACTTTCCAGTCCGCCTTTGAGTTAAGATTCGGCGGGTAAGAAAACCCGCCCTCCTTTGAAAATTGACTTTTGGAATTGGCTCATACTTAAAAAGAGGTATCCTATGAACCGAGATTATTGTTTCGGTGGCTGCTCGACGGAAAGAAAATCTCCTGTTTTCAACGATACGGGATTTGAACTCGGCATCCGACACTCATCATTCATCACTCATCAATCGGCACTCGGCAATGCCTTCACCCTTATTGAACTGTTGGTGGAGAGATGTTTTGCCCGTTCGACAAGCTCAGGGCGACAAGCAATCCGTTCAATATTTACATTGATTGAATTGCTTGTCGTTATTGCGATCATCGCAATCCTGGCAGCCATGCTGCTGCCCGCGCTGAAGAATGCCAAGGATTTGGCGAAGACAGCGTTGTGCACCAGCAATTTGAAGCAGCTCGGCCTGGCGGCCAACATGTATGCGTCCGATTACGCTGATTGGCTGCCAAGCTGCAATACTGGAGTTTTATCCGAGGGTTGGATAACCTCATTTGCGTCTTATGGCAGTCTTTCGGTGACGCCACCACAGTTGCCAACTATCTGGACATGCGCAGCTGGAATCCAGCAGACCCGACGTTTCCCTTCAGCAGCGGCCTGAGAAGCCCTCCTCTCATCAACAACTGGCTGGACACCAAACGTGTTAAGGGCAAACCGGCATTTGTCTACGAGAACATGATTTTTGCACCACAGAAGTACCGGGTGGAATATTTCTACCGGTTGCTGGCCTGGGCGGCCATACAGGATTTCGACGTGGTGGATTTTCACTACTACGGACACCCGGTGCCGTTTTCTTCCGCGGAGAATCCCTTCACAAGGCACGTCATGCAGTATGCTTTTCCAGAGGGTAATATAACCAATGGGTTGCATATGCGGTATGACGAAGTGCTGATGTCTGCAGTCAAGATTGCCGGCGAAATCTTCAAGCGGGGCTACCTGAAGGCGGCTCCCGACCCAACCCAGGGCACCTTGGGACGCAAGACGATGTGGAGCACAGCCAGCCTGAACGACAATGCGCACCTTGGCGAGACGGCCAGACACACTGTTTTTCATCGCGGTTTCCGCTGGGCATTCAACCCGGAGCAGGAAGAGGATACCGTTGAAGGTGCTCTGGACAGTCCCGAGACGAGCGCCGAAGCCGAGGTCAAACCGACAGACCAGATATCCTACCTCTGGAGGGAAGGGATCATGGTCATAGACGATCCGCACACAAAGATCCTGGCGGGTTTTGTGCCGCAGACCTTTACGTTCAAGGATGGATTGATACTTAAAGACATCTCTATAAATACGCCCGAAGGCATGCCTTTCGTCATTGATGGCGAACGCTACGCCGGATTCGGCATTGTGAGCATGGATGGCAAACCGCTCAATGAATCGGGGAGCATCCTGGTCTCAGCTGCAAACACAAGCTTCAACAGCGGTTTCACCATGGATCTGAAAAAGATGGCCGAAGACAAAGCTTATGCTTACGGACTTTCCAGATCCATAACAAATCCAGGCGGCCTGCCTGCTCTGGTGGGGCGGGTTGGCGTGACATTGCAGGCGGAGTGGCTCAAGGATCGTCGCTACCGCATGCTGGATTATAATGGAAACGTGCTGGCATCCGGAGCCTGCAAGGAGGGAAATCTGGCAATCCCGAACCATCTGCCGGTCTACCTGACGGAAATCACGCACTAGATACTCTCGGCGGAAATCCTTCCGCACGAGATTATCTGTCAAGGATTGCGCTGTGGTACGTATTCAGTAAACTATGCCGTTTACTTAGAGCCTGTCTATAGAAATGTAAATATTTAAAAGAAAGGGACTTGCACACTGATCGACTAGTTGCATAATAATGAAATTATCTAGAGTTCATTAAAAAAATACATCAAGTTTTTATTCTGCCTGCTTGAAATAATTTTAAAAGAATGTATTTCATTTGACGTAGGACAGGAGAGGCGGGCCTAGTGACCCCCACTAGCGATGCTTCTTCTGTTCTCTTTTTCCGCATCTTCTGCCTTCCTTCCATATAAAATCCTGCGCTTGTGTTTTCCCTTGAACAGGACGCGACAGGCTGATAAGCATGGCATCTTTATTGTGCTTACCAGCTGGGAGTATCAGGCTTTGCACACTATTGATTTGCTGGCCGACCCATCCCTGCGCAACGGGCTCCGGTTGCTGGTTCCACGCATCCGCGAGAGGGCCAGGGTGCTGTCCCGCAAGTGGGGGATGCTGTTGACGATCCTGAAACAAGAGGATTTGCTGGGGGCGATCGCCTATGTTGAAATCCACAACGAGTGGACCGAATGCGACAAGGAGCCGGCTGAGGAGGCCATCTCGTATCTGACAGCGCGGTTTCCCGGCCTGCTATTCTGCATGGACTGCGACCTGCGCAAGCCGGCGGACGGTCGTTTTGATTTCAATTATCCGCGCTATGAAGAACGCATGCTTGGCTATTTCAAGAACATGGTGCAATACAGCGCCCATGCCGCCAGCCGGCGGGGAATCCCCGCCGTATGCGACGAAGGCTACATCGATTTCCCTCCGACCAATTCGCAATTCGAATGGTCTCCACGTATACGTTTCCCGGACAGCCATTATGGGACATGCATGCCGACTGGCTTCTCGGAGTGAATCGGAAAATAACTTCATGTTCTGGCCGTCCACGCCGGTTGCAACAGCGAATGTGAAGTGATGTCCACGCTCGCTGACGCAGGTGGCGCCTGCTTCATTTCTCCTGGAGTTCAAGCTTCAGGATGCGCTGGTTGCCGCTGTCGTAGACAAGCACCCTGTTTCCACGAGCGGCTATTTCGGATGGCGAATTCAGCTTTGAGATTTCACTCCCTGCGGAATCCGCAACTCCATAGGATGACACCATTTCCCCTCCCAGATCAAAACAGAGAACCCGATGCTTCATCCTGTCCGACACCCATAGCCTGCCTGAATCCAACGCAATCCAGATTGCCGCACCGAACTTGTCGGCACTGTCCTGTCCGAACGAATTCCAGCGGCGTTTCTCCTTCCAGTTGTCCCCGTCCCTGGCGAGTTCAATCACATATCCGTCGCCTGAGCCGACCAGCAAATCTTTTCCGGATGACGCAAGTGACGTCCATTCCTTGACTGGAGTTTCGGTTATTAACTGTACGGCTGCCCCATCACTATTGTATGATCCGTCGCCATTTATGTTGGCCGCAGTGACCTTGCCGCCGGCTTCAAGGACCAGAAGTACGCGCTTCTTGTTCATCTCAGCTGCAGCGACCGCGACCGCCTCCTTTGGCAATGCCGTCTGGGCTTCAATCCTGCCCATTCTGAGTTCCTTGTCCATCTTGCCGAACATCACCATCGGTTTTCCCCACATGATGCCATAACCGCACACGGAGTCCGAGTCCAGCATCGTAATGCCGAATACTTTGTCCGGAGCAGGAACTCCCCAACGCTGCGGCGTCGAAGGACTGTCATTCCAGTCCCAGTTTCCTGATATGCACCAAGTACGGCCTTCGCGGTCAAGCCCAAGCGCATTGCATGACTGCACTGAACCGATTCTCCTGACTGGCTCGAATCGCCTGTCAGCTCCCTTCCATTCGAGAAGATGCATTACTCCGAGAAAACCGGAAACCGCAAAGAGGTCCGGCCTCATCTGCGCCATTCCTCTCCCGTTCACGACTTCGGACTGTTCCGCCACATGCCCGATGAACGATCCTGAATTTCCGCCGAGGACGACTCCAGGTGCAGGCTGGAGATTCTTGTCGAATCGACGGATACCGCTGTGCCATGAGCTTCCATACCAATTGCCATTCAAGTACTGCGGACGTTCTCCGGGTGCGGAACCGATCTGTTCAATTCCATCCGGGTTATCGGGAGCCACCTTATAAATCTTCCATTCCTGAATGATACAGATGCTGCCGTCAGGACCGTAATCCAGTCCATCGGGATTTTTCTTCAAGGTCACAACAGTTTTTTTCTCGCCTGCCGCGTTTACGAGGAAGACCTCCATGCCCTTCGACGCGATCACCCAGCCATCCTTTGAGGAGAACGACATCTTGTTCGCTTCAACTTTCATAGGCTGGACTTCAGAGCCGGCAGGGGCGTCGATTGAAAGCGAATAAAGCTGGTTGCCCAAACGGATGATGAGAATATCTCCGGCAAGGGCTATCATGTCGGAGTTGCGGTCAACCGCGGCTTTTGGAAGCTTGTAGGATGCCAGAAGCCTTCCATCGACCGCATAGCGGTTCAACGCCGTGCCCCCCCGGTCCCACAGCGAACCATAACGGTCGCACACAATGCCGAAACCGCCTGTCACTCCCTCTTCAAAACGGACAAGCGAAGCGCCCTGCTCTCCCGAGTTCCCGAGTACGCCGTCGCATTTAATCACGTCAGCCTTCAAAGGCATTGCATAAACGCCCAGTGCAATCACGGCTGAAAATAAAATATTCTGTTTTTTCATGGCAGTACCTCCATAGTGATATCGCCCCACAGGTTAGGTGAGAGCATTATTTCTCCGGGGACATCATTGATGAGCCCCGTCGCCTGGTTCGACCAGTAGTTGCGGAAAATGTTCGCGGTGCCTTCCGCATCTCCGTAGATGATGCCGAAGTCCCCGCGCAGAGTCTTTCCTGAGCCTGACGCCAAGCCGAGATCGCTCAACGGCACTGCAACTTCCACGTCATACGTGTCTCCGCTTTTCGTCACCGCGATCTGCGCCGAGTCAAGCTTCTTCACTGAATCAACTTTCTCGCCCCTCCACGGGCTCTGGAAGACCACACTGTCCGTCGCGCCCGGCTGGCGGTGACGGTATAGCACGGCGATATTACCTCCCTGGAATGGCGCAATCAGCAGGCGCTGATCTCCGGGAACCGGGCCACTGCGCTTGGGGTTCGCCCTGGGATCAGAGCCAATCTGCAGGTCGACGCTGTCGCCTGTCTTGAACAGCGTCTGCCAGTCCTTGCCGTTGTTCACCCATGGCGAAGCATCCTTTACATTGTAGAGGAGATAGAGATTCCTGTCGTCGTGGGCTGCGCGTATGGTCACAGGGAACTGGTTTCCCCTGTTCCATTGCGCGGTTGGCGCGCCAGTCCAGTCGTCCACCTTGCCATCCATCCTGGGTGGAGCTTTAACATGGGGAATCACTGTACCGGGCAGCTTGGATTCAGCCGCGACCTTGCGGCTCCTGTTGCGCTCGGCGGCCACAACCTGTTCCGGCGTGACGGTAAATGTTCCGCCGCTGCGGACCGTCTCCTTCAGGCCGTCGATGCGATAGATGCGGTATTCTATTCCGCCGCCCTGGAAATAATAGTTGCCGTCAGTCTTAGATTTTCCAAACGCGCCTCCGAAGCATTCGCCTCCGAGTATGCCGATTCCACCGGCCTGCGGGTTGGTCATCAACCTGCAGTCAGGGAACATCTCGTCGATATAAAGTCCGTCCGTGGACATCACAAACGCGCGTCCGTGGTTGCCATTCATGACCATCACATCCGCCTTGTCGTCAAGCGGAGCCACGCCTGTGAAGAACAATACCCCCTGCAGTTCGCCGGCACTCGGCAATGGAGCACCATGGGATCCGTGCACGTTCGTCCAGCGGTTCGGATAACCCCACAGGAGTTTTCCTTCAGGCGAGAATGCGCGCATCTCAGGATCGCTGTTTATGATCATTGCGCCGAAACGATCAACCGTAGTCTCGAGTCCGCTCCATTCCGGACCATTGATTGGAATGGCCGCCTTCACGGCATCATTCAGACCGGGATATTTCGGCGCTCCGCCCGGCCACCAGCCGTCCGGCTTCAATGTCACCATCACACTCCTGCCTGCGACTTTCGCGGGAACCCGGATTGTAAGATCATTGAAGTCATGCCCCCATCCTGAACCGGCAAGACTTTCCGCTGCCGTTGAAAACTCTATTTCATCGGTCTGCATCCTGGCATCGCCGTTCTTGTCGACCCATAGCATCCCATATCCGTGATTGGGCTGCCCGGACTTGCCGTATTCGTATTTCACATTCGGATAATCGCGCTTGAAGGCGTCAACGAATTCCTTGCACGGCTTCCATGAATTCGCATAGGCGTACTGGTGCCCGGAACTCAGGAAGGCAAGCGGTTTAAGGGTGTTGTTCGGCAGCAGTTCCTCAATGCAGGTCACCTTTCCATAGGCGATGACAAAGGTGCGCCCGTCCTGCCTCCAGAACCTGTAATGCATCCCCTCCTCTCCTCCGAGAGTCGATACCGGCGTCGATGTCTTCCCCTTGAAATCAAGCTTGAACAGGGTGCCCTGCCCGAACCAGCGCGTCAAATCGTCCGGATCGAATCCGCAGCCAGGGGCCCCGTATGCGGCAGGACCGAAAAACTCCTTCCACATCGTTCCCTTGACCGGATCATATGCGGCAAGCCGCTTCGGTTTCCAGCGTTCGTTCTCAGTAACCCAGAGATGTCCGTCGGGAGACATCACCAATCCGGAAGGATTGTGCAGGCGCAGAGGATCATAAGGTCCGGACGTAACAGGTTTCTCCTGGGTATCTTCACCATATCCTCCCATCTTCGCACGGACTTCAGCAGCCCCATAAGTAATACCTCCAGGCTTGCCGATCATCCCCGCCGACTTTCCTTTATTGTCCAAGATACGAACCACGTGTGACTGCGAATCGCTGACATAGAATTTTCCATCAGATCCGACTGCAAGCCCGGCGGGAATACCTTCGAGAGCGGGGCTGATATTTCTGACGGTCTTTCCGCTTGCAGGATCGACTTCCAGCAGGCTCTTGCCGGAAACTGCATAAAGCTTGCCTCCATCGGCCGCGAGTGCCACAGGATTCGCCAAAGGGAAGGAGCGGGACGCCTCTCCGGTAGCCGGATCAACATCAAGGATGAGATTCTTGACACTGTCAGCAATGTACAGACGGCCATTCAGGAACACCATTCCCGACAATGCAGTGCGGTCGGGTGACTTGTCCGGCGATCCGGGCCCCACCAGGTAGGAGCAGACGATTGCGAACCTCTTGTTCTTCGGGAAGTCCACAATGTTCCCGCCCTGCAGTTCAAAACGGACCAGGGAAATCTTGTTTTCCGCCTTCCAGTCGGGCTTGCTGCGGTCTACATGCTCACCCCAGCCAGTGCCATCATAAGCCGCATATAGGAATTTCTCGTCGGCGGCGACTGCGACTTTCGCAAGTCCATGCCCATTGGGCGAATTATAGCCGCGTACAAGCTTTCCATTCAGATCGAGCTGCACCACCTCGTAGCCGCCTTCGGATACGGATGTGCCGAAGAACAGGAATTTCCCGTTCGTCGCGGCGGAATGCTGTGTTCCATGGTTTGATCCGTTGCCGTCGCAGAAGGAGAAGAGATATTCGGGCTTTATTCCCGGATGTGAAATTGCGCGCCACTGGTATTTTCCTGGAGGCATGAGATCGCCCTTGTCGTTCACCGCATCCCATACAATGCGCTGGTCGCCTTTCGCCATTGCCTGTCCGGACACGAGGTTGCGCGCGCGGTTTCCTTTTTCATCCTCTATCACTATGCTCGCCTTGCCATCGACCGGCTGCTTGAAATCAAATGCTATCTGCAATTTTCGGTCCGCAATAGTCTTCTCAAATTCATTCAGGTTCACCATCTGCCAGTCTTCGGCAGAAGATGAAAGACCCGCGTGTGTCGCCTTAGTGGTTTCGTCCTGGAGGAAAGTCTCGCGCTGGCGGGACTGTCCGAACGGCCCCCCCGGCCAGTCGACAGAAATGCCAATCCTGAACTTTTCCCATCCCTCGTTGCCGGCAACAAGCTTCTCAGAAGGAACCTTAAATTCATAGACCATCGCATTTCCTGATTTCCGCACGCTTGCATCCTTTTCGGAAAGGATGAGTGATTTATCAGCGGCGATTCCGACCTTGACGGACATGGCCGGATTCTTGTCCAGCGGCTCGAATGATTCAACCGAAACAGCCGCGTTCAGGAAATTATTCCTCTTGTATACGGCATATGCAACACGAGGGGAAGCGGCGTTGGAAATTACCAGCATGTCCTCGTCCGGCGTGACATTGGGCACGGTATCATTTTTTGATTCCGCAGCAGCCTTGGCATCCTTCGGCGGCGCAGGCTTCTGGGAAGCGTCGCCGCATCCGTACGCGAGAAACAAAGCCAAGGCAATACAGCTGAGAATTGTTCTTTTCATAAGCTCCTTTTCTATTAATTTGCAATATATAATATTTCTGAATGACTGCCAAAATAAATTCCGAGATGCCAGACCCCAGGTATTGGATTTTTCTAACTCCCGGTTTTCGCTAGTAGTTAACGCATTCTTGCGTGTCTCTTAAGAACAGCCAATAATGGCTTAACTACAAACAAATTAACCAAATTGGAAACCTGTTCGTAGTTAAGCTCGCAAGAGCTGTTCTTTTTCTTCAGTATTATATATTCGCTTGGTACTTGGACTTTGGAACTTGGATTTTACCCTTTACTCCAGGGTTATCATGCCCCAGCGGTCCGGAGCCAGATCGGCTTCGCCCGGTATGTCGTTGACAAGGTTTGTCTCCTTGTTGCTCCAGTACTGGCGTGATACCGTGATTGTTCCGCCGTCATCGGCGAAAAGCACGCCGAAGTCAGCCTTGAGCCTGAGCCCTGATTTTGGTACAATACCGAGGAGCTTCCATGGAATCGCCGCCTCTACAAAGTACCCCCCTTTCACTGCTGATGCCGCAAGCTTGACGTCCGGCGCCATCACAACGCGGTCAAATGGAATCGTCCGTGCAGGAGAGGCGAACCCGAAGCCTTCGCCCTTGGCTGCTCCCGGTACGAACTTCTGGTTCAATACTGCCGCCAACTTGCCGTCCTTGACTGTCATGACAATCCTTGTGTTCCCTTCGCCCTTGGCCTTCTGCGGTTCCGCCCCGACCATCAGATCGACGACGTCGCCGCTCTTGAACAGCAGCCTGTAGTCCTGTCCGACATTCTTCATCTGGGAACGCGGAGCAAAGACACGGTACGCAAGATAAAGGTTGTCGGCATCGTAGCGCGCCTGGACTCTGCCATAACGTTTCTGCTTGTTCTCCTGGATCTCCAGCAGTGTCCTGCCGTCATCCATAAGTTCAGGCCATTTGTCGGACTTGCCGTCTATTGCGACAGGAGCTTTCGCCCTGGCAACCTGGTAGACTTTCGCCTGTCCGGACTGTATGGATTTTTCCTGGAGCAGCTTCTGCGCCTCTGCATATTGTGCAGGAGTATATGTGAATTGTCCTGCAAGGCGCTTGAGCGTATCAAGCCCTTTGACTTCCAGGACACGCGCATCTGTTCCACCGATGATCAGATATATTTTGCCGTCCGAAGCCTTGATGAAGTTTCCGCCGAAGCTTTCGCCGCCAGCGCTTATCGCATCCATCGACATGCCTTTAACGGCCACGCTGGGAATTTCAAATCCACCGCGCGTATCCTTGAACAGCGCCTGGATCCACAGTCCGTCATTTGTGAAGAGGTAGTTCTCGCCGAGATTCCCGTTCAGATCGAAAACCTCCCCGATATCTCCACCGAGATTCGCCGTGCCCAGGAACGAAGAAGGTCCGATCAGATAACCCGGCCTGGATGCCTTTGCAGTATGGGATCCATGAACTGACGTGTGCCTGTTGGGATAACCGCCAATCACGTGTCCGTCCTTTTCAACGGCAACAAGCGGATCCTGGTTGAGATATACACGGCCGTTGTCACCGCCTATGATCATCCCTTCGCCGTTGCCTTTTCCAATGACCGGCTGGTCGGCTTTCACTATCTGCAGCTTGCTAACATCATAAACCGGCGCCCCTGCGCTGTTGATCCCGGTAATCGGAACCCTGACCAGCGCATTTGCGCTCTTCGCAAGATAAGTGAGTGTCCCGTCGTTGTCCGGCAGCTGCCCCCAGTAGTAACTGGAAAGCTCCACAGGTTTTCCGTCTATTGAAGCAGTGTTGAAGCTCAATTCATCCTTCTGCACAAGTCCGTCTCCGTCCTTGTCGACCCATGCATAGAGCTGCCCGCCCTTGCCCGCAAAAAGCTCATTCTTGAATCTAACCCATTCCTCCTTGAGGTCCTCGGGCCTGTTCACCTTTGGAACGATCCCTACGTTGGCCACTGATTTCCATGCCTTGCCATCCCAGAGGACGCACGCAACTGCCGAAGCCCCGCGTGCGGAACCGCCGTTGAATCCATAAAGCTTACCGTCGCGGCTGACCATCTTGCTTGTCACGTAATTATGAATCCTCACAGGGAAGATGTCGGCCGGATCTTCGCTTGCAGCGACGGAATAAACAGGTTCCCATGTCCCCTTCCCGAGATCAATGCGGTAGACGGTGTCATTTGAAAACGCCATCGTAGAGTCAAAGGGATTGATCGCCCCAGTTCCTGAATAAGTCGCAGTGCCGACCAGATCCTTGACCAGCTTCCCGCTGCCCGCATCCCACACGCTTGTGCGCTTGGGGTTCATCGTCTCCTCAGTCACCCACAGGCGGTTCTTGCTGTCCACCGATATCTGACCTGGCTCGCGCATCGCATCGGCAATGAAGGCACCGTTGTTCGGACGTCCTCCGCGTTTGCCGATCTCGCGCAGGAGCTTTCCTTCAGGTGAAAAGACCTTGACATTCTGTTCCTTGCCGCGGACAGAAAGATATACCTTCCCTTCCGCATCCGTTGCCAGGCCGTAGCCGTCTGCAAAAGCTCCATCTGCGAAATTCGCAGTTTTGCCGTCGGTACCCATGCGCAGCAATTTGCCTTCTGAAAGGACGATCCAGCTGCTTCCTGCAAATGCTGCGGCGACAGGAGCCTTCACCTTGAGTTCCGACTTTACGTCTCCAGTTTCTGAATCAAGTATTTTTACTGCGTCCTCAAGGTTCAGGCAGACAGCAAGTTTTCCATCGTGATAGGCAATGGCTGTCATGTTGATCAGGGGTTTCCTTCCTTCCCCGCCAATTCCGACAGGCAGCGTTCCCTTGCCCTGCTCCTTTTTAAAGTCGGAGACGACCAGATCCAGAAGGCCGGTGTCATTGCCGGCCGGATCCTTGACAATCCTCTTCCATGGCGCATACTTGCCTGTGGCTATTTCCACACGGTAAATTGATGAGTCCCTGCCCTGATTGGCTATCCACAGTATCTTCCCGTCTGTCGCAAGCGAGGCGCGGTTGCCGTCTGCAAACACCCGGTTCGACAGCCCCCACAGCTTCTGTCCGTCCAGATTAAGGCCGATAAGGTAGCGTCCACCCTCCCCCATCGGGCATGCCAGCGCTACATAATCTCCAGCCGCCGCTGCGGCATGAGGTGCAGTATGGTCACCATAGAAAGCGCCTCTGCCGTCGGAAGTGTCCCAGGTCGGATTCCCGGGATTTGCGAATGACATCACGTAATTGACATGAATTCCATCGTGATAGATTGCCTTGAACTTATAATCTCCTGCCGGAACCGGCTTTCCTTCGTCGTCGAGTCCATCCCATTTCTCAACATTCCTACCGGCCTTGCGCGAGGCGGCTGCTATGAGATTGCGTACGCGCTTGCCATCCTTGTCATCTACTGCGAGAGTTACTCGGGCATCCTTCGGAAGGTCATACGAGATGTCAACCGGGCCTGTCGCCTCCTCGGCGGCAGTAGCCTTCTTCCAGGAAGGTTCGGGAAGTTTCAGATTGCCCTTCTCCTCCAATATCACTTCGCCCCAGCTGTTAAGGGCCGTCCAGAAAAACTCGCGGCTGCTGGTGCCTTCCATCAGGTTGTCCGCATAACGGTGCACAGGCCAGTCGGCCTCGCCCCAGAGCAGTTCGACGCCGACATTGATCTTGTCGCCGGCCTTGAATTGCTTCTCAAGCGTAATGAGCTTCCAGGGAAGTTTCATTTCCTGGACATAGCCCTTGCCGTCGGCATCCTTCCTGAAAGCCATCTCGGAGCCCTCGGTCAGCTTAGTGGAACCTTCGGATCCAAGCAGTACTTTTCCTCCGCCGCCGAACGGTTCCGTAAGGCTCTTGCCGCATTCTATCTGGATGGTCGGCTCCTGTTTCGCGGCATAATACCAGGCAGTCACATGGCTGATCCTGTCAGTCTTGATCCGGAACTGCACGCAGTCTCCCGCCCAGCCCTTGCTGGCCTGGAAACGAGGATCATGGCTGTTGCCCATTGGAATAGGATCCATCCAGTGGATCGAAATATAAAGGTTGTCGGCATCATACATGAAGGCGAGACTTCCGCTGTAGACATCCTTCAGCGTCTCGACATCGTAGCATTGGAGATACTGTCCCGACAGATCCCATTCGTCGAGACTGCCATCGACGACAACCGGTTTCGGTGCCGGCACGGCATGCGCCCCTCTTGTCTCAGTCTGCGTCGCCATAACCGCTCCCGATGCGATCATCGCAAAAATGACCAGCGCCATTCCCAACATCCTCCGGAATTCCAGCTTCATTGCATATCTCCTCTATGTTAATTTTAATTGCCGCCACAACCGTTGTTCCCGTATTTTGCAATCAGCTCAAACAAAACATCAGAACCAGGGATCCGACGCAGCCGCCACCCCTCCGGTAATCATATGATATCCATAGTAAAGGGACAGGTTCCCATCGCCGTCGCAGATCGGCCAGAGGGCATTTGCAGGGACAGCTATGTGACCGCCGAGATTGCTTCCGTTGAGCAGATATTGCTCCGAGAGCCCCTGGTTTATACTATTACCCGTCCTGTAGGAGAACCATTTCGCCGAGCCATCGGCCATTCCGACATTTCCACCTTTCGGAGGAAGTTTGTCCGCGTCATGGTTGGTACAGGGCAGGCCGCCATTATTTCCTTGGTCATTCATGTTGCACCTGTCGGCCCACAGGGCGGCCACCTTGCCGGAAACTAGGGCGTCTGCAGCGTTCGCGAGCTTGCCAAGCCTCACCGGGCGGTCATATGCGGAACCAGCGCACATCATGTATGGAATTGCTCCATAATTGTATGTCCCGGGATCTCCGGGATTCGTCTTGAATTTCACATTCGAAGGGCAGATGAAAACCTGGGAGGTGAAGAACCTTACGCTATTATAATAGGAAGATCCGGCATTCAGGTTTCCACCTGCATAGTCACCATAGAGCGAATAGAAGGCTCCTGTGCTGTCATAAGGGAATTGCCCTATGGCCAAATAGCTGTATTTGCCCATAGGGGGAAGAATTTCATTGTAGTCGTTGGCGTATACGATGGTGGCCAGGGTAATCTGTTTGACGTTGCCGGCGCACGCGATCCTTTTCGCGGAGTCCCTGGCATTCCTGAGGGCCGGCAGCAGCATCGCCGCCAGGATTGCGATTATCGCAATGACGACAAGTAGTTCGATCAAGGTAAAACTGTTTCGGATCTTCGATTTTAATTTTTCGATCTTTGTTTTTAAATTAAAATCGGCAATCGCCAATCGGCAATTGAAAATGTCCATGCCCTTCATAATCCACCTCCTGTTTAATCCTCAAAAACTGGACTTCCATTCTCATATATCTCATTGCGCCTTTCAGCAGGACGCCCCGGCAGGTGTTGCTTTACCTTGCAAATCATATTGCTATACTACTGACTTGTTTGTTTCTGTATTATATTACATTTTAGATAACAAATGTCAAGCGCAGGAAATATTTTTCCAGATGTTTCCGGAACCATCCCGTAGTGCGTCAGTTTTGCCGGGGCCTGTCCGAATGCCCCCAAACTTACTAGTCGTCTCATAATAGTCTCGATGCATTCCCTCTTCAACGGAGCGCGGGTTTTCTAACCTGCGGTACTCTTTCAATGGCGGGTAGGAAAACCCGCCCTCCGTTATTTTCAACTCCATTCTATTTCGAGAATCAGTAAGTGTCGCCACCCTGCGGGGGCTTGTTGTCCTTTAGGGTCCGCTAAAAAACAACCTGGGTATTTGCCGGCGAATATTTCGGACTTATTATCATGGCGCGAAAGAGGAAAATATCTGAAGATATTTGACGATTGGGCAACGTGATAGGCGACCGGAAGAACGCCAGCCCCCTGGGCTACATTATTTCACCTCCTGCGGAGGCTGTAATCATATGACGTGAACCGTCTTTTTATATTCAGCCCTCGCAGGGGGCGGCATACGGATGATTGGGTTTATTATAAAACAGTGTCGGACCGGGACAGGACAACTGAACTTGCCGATGAGACAAAAGAAAGTATATTGAGCTGTGGCAGGAACGGTGTCTTAAGGGACGTGCCTGCCGGAATATATATAAAGAAAAAAAGGACGGAAAAGAAATAACATGGATATTCGCATTGGAACCTCTTCATTCAAAGTAACCGTAACTGCGCCGATGACCGGATGCATGGATGAATACGGTCCGCGCTTCGACACGCTTGGCGCAGTAACCAGCATCAGGGTGGACGGATTGGAATTCTGTTCGCGCGAGGGCCTGATAGACGAATTCAACATCCAGCCGCCGCTTTCACCTCCAGGATTCGACGAAGCCAAACCCGGAGAGACATTCCTGAAGATCGGGGTCGGCGAACTTGTGAGGCCCGACAAGCACAACTACATGTTCTCCCATCCCTACACCATAAAGAAACCCGCCCCCGTGACGGTCAGACGGCTGAAGAACAGCATTGCAATGAAACAGTCATGCCGCTCCGGCAATGCCTGGGGATACGAGTACAGGAAGACAATCCGCATCAATCCCGCAAAGGCCGTCCTTGAAATAGATTATCATCTCAAGAACACCGGCACCCAGGTGTTCAAGGTCGAACAGTACAACCACAACTGGTTCAACCTCGGCGGCAAGGCAGTCGATCAGGCATACACGCTGGAACACCCTTTCCCGACAGACCCATGCCACCCTTCATGGCTCAAGATGCAGGACGGCCGGATAAACCTGACGGAGAAAATGACCAAGCCGCATTACTATCCATCGCTTGAATCCGTCCCAGCCAAAGCCAACCGCATAAAACTGTCACACAGCACGACAGGCCGTTCAGTGACAGCAAGCGGAGACTTCGCCGTCGCGCGTTTCGCATTCTATCTGGATCAGGGCTCAGTGTGCCCAGAAATCTTCGCCCGGGCCACACTAAAACCCGGCAAGTCGGCGAAATGGACCAGGCGCTACGAGTTCCAAGTCTGACCAAAGGCGGGATGAACAATCGAATATCGAAGAAAGCATGTTGGGCTTTCCTGTCCTGACCTGTACTGAGCATGGTCGAAGTAGCTTGTCGAAGGGAGCCCGACAAATGATGAGGAGTGGAACGCCAGCCCTTTGGGACAGGAATCCATGCATTGTACGTATTCAGTAAACCACGCTCGTTTACTGAATCCGTACTCAAAATAAAATAGGAAGGACTGTTCATTTCGCGTTTTATTAGATGTAAAGATTCACTGAACGATTTGATAACTAATTTCCCGGAAAAGCGTACATACATAGAATAACAGTTGGGATGTAAGAAATAATGGACAAATATGGGAGTATGATAAAATGAAAATATTAAAAATTGCATTTTTGATTTCAATTACAGTTCTTCTTTGCTCATGTAGCAACAGAAAATGGGATGATAACACTAAGTCCTTACGATTGGAATTTAAACTTGTAAGGGATGCCACAGACAAGAATAATTTAATATTAGAAGATAAGGTATTGTTAAGAAATGAAGACATCTCTAATGCTTTTGCCAGCTCCGATCAGAACAAGAAGGCCATTATTCATCTAACTTTTACAAAAGAAGGTGCCGAGTCATTTAAAACGATAACGGCAAATAATACAATGAAACAACTCGCAATATTGCTCGATGGAAAAATTGTTTCAGCGCCATTCATTGCAGGTCCTGTCAATACTGGGAGCACTCTTATAACAATATCAGAGATAACACCTAATGAAGCCAAAGAGATTGTAGCAGGAATTTTAAAATATAAAGACAATCCCAATAAATAGGTGCTTCCAACCGCGCCTTCGCGCGGTGGGAGACCATGGGGCGTTAAGAATCGAAGAAATGATTGATTGTTCCGGCTTCGAATGTTTTATTGATGAGCGAAGCGAATCACATGGAGTGCGGAAATTTATTACCGCCTTGTTCAGAGAAATTCATTTCTCGTTTAGC
>JBAQUG010000523.1:0-4690 GCA_049297395.1 Victivallales bacterium
AACCAGGCCCCGTCTTGGAATTCGAGCGGCAATAACCCAAATAAATTCAGAGTCATCCCACAGGATGACGGATGAATGGATTGATGGATGCGTGGATGATTGGGTTTGAGTTCAAAGAGAATCCATAAGGAGCCGTAAAGAAATAACTATGACATTTGCTGTCTGGGATTTCGGATTGATTATCATGATGTTCGCGAGGAGTATACCTGAAGACATGTAACGAGTATTTTCCGCCAAATGTCAAAGTTATTTATGAACGACTCCTTAGGCGAAGGTGGAAGATTGTCCCATTCCAAGACATTAAGTAGGTACATCCTAAAGGACGTACCTACTTAACGCGCAAACATGCGCCACTACCAACATCACCTGCATTTGCGCTCGTTTCCATTTCTAAGTCCGAATAGGAAATTGTCCACAGGCAAGATGCCTGTGCTACATTATTTCGCGAGTTACTTAAAGTTACCTGACTCGAGCATGCGGATCTGTTTTTCAGGAAGGTCCCAGCCTGGTTTCAGGTTCAGGGCGGACTTGAATGATTCGAGTGCGTCCTTCCGCTTTCCGAGCAGAAGCTCCACGTATCCCGTATTATATATGTATATGGCATTGTCGGGTTCATATTTCACGGCGAGGAAAAACTCTGATAGAGCCTCCTCGTTCTTTCCGCGTCTGCTTAGGAGATTGCCGAAGTTGTTGTGGAGCGCCGCCGACTCGGGAGCGATCGCCAGTCCTTTCATATAGTACTCGCAAGCCTTGTCATATTGACCTAGTTCATTGTAGGCGGCACCGATGTTTATGAGGGCGGTTATATGATATGGATAATAAGCGAGAAGCTTTCTGAGGAATTCAATCCCATCGGCAGGACGGGCCGTGTTGCTATAAGCCCTTCCCAGATACGAATAGACGATTTTCCTTGTGGGATCCATTTTGAGCACTTCATCTGCGTACAAGATCGCCTCCTGCTGTTTTCCATCCCTGGCCGCTGCATCCATTATAAGGAAGGACCGATCGGCCTTCAACCTCATGTAGCCTGTAAAGGCCGTTGCAAGCAGAACGCACAGCATAACTGCGCGAATCAGCAGAAAGGATCGGCCGCCAATTGCCGGGATCTTAAGTTCCCGCAGTTCCACTTTCCCTGAAATTACAGCCGGCATTGCCACGAGAAGCCCGACCCAGCACACATGTACTGCCCGTGAAGCGGGAAAACCAAAGAAGGAGACAACGGCATAGCAGAGGAATGAAACGGCAATTGCGGCTGAATATATTCTTCCAGACGGTTCAGCACCGGATTTCCAGATGGAATTGAACAGGAGCCACACAACTGCCGCGAGTGAGGCAAGCAGCAGCAGGAATCCTACGATGCCAAGTTCGGCAAGGACCTGCAGGTAATCATTGTGGAGATTGAGCAGCGCCTTCTTTTCGCCCGACATGCCATCATAGACCGCACTCCTGTGATATGCCGGATAATAAACCTTCAAGTTCGCAAGACCTACGCCCAGGACCGGATGGTCCTTGATCATCACCAGGGAGTTCTTCCATGCCGCAAGCCTGAAATAGACCGATTCGGACTCCCTTTGCTTTATGGTCGGATCATGTTCTTCGTTCTTCTGGACCTTGTCGGCGGCAGACTTGAACTTCTGGACGGTGGCTGCCGCGTTGCCGTATACCATCCCCAGCCGGTATATCTTGAATCCCTTCGGAGTCATGCAGCTGCCAACCGCAAAAACAAGTACGACAAGTATCAAGCCTGTAATTTGGTTCTTGTCCGGCCTGATTTTCAGCCTTCCGGAGAACTTCAATACAAGCAGGGCAACCGTCACGATGGAGGCTGCCGTAAAGACAGCGAGGATGCAGCTCCGTGTATATGAGTAGAAGAGAAAGAGCAGCATGGTGGAAACACCGGCCGCAGATGAAAATACAAATATCCTGGAACGTTCATTGAGCAGGATTCCAAGCCCAAGGGGAAGACAGAGGACTATGAATTCAGAGGCCACATTCCTGTTGGCGAAAGTCGATGCCGGTGGATATTCCTGGGGAAGAATTTCAATACCGGAAAGATACTGGAAGACTCCTATGAGCGCTACAAACGTACCTGAATAGAACATCGTCCTTAGAATAACTGCCGCTGAACCAATGTCCCTGACGAGGTTTACGGCAACGATGAAGATCGCTGCAGCCGCAGTCCACTGCATAAGCATGGGCAACGGCTCATACCTGTTGCAGGACCAAATGACAGAAAGCCCGGCCCAGGCCAGCAGCAGCAGGACAGGAACAAGCACCTTGATATCAGGCAGGAATATCCTACCGTCACGGATCAGCCTGAAAAGGATGATGCACGAAAAGAGCGCGGCTCCGGTCTGCACGTATACCGCCTGCGCCAGATTCGAATAGTCGTAGATGAAAGGAATGACTGCAAACGGCGCAAAAAAGATAAAGAAACAGAACATGTCGAAAACCATGCCATTACGCTTCTGGACTGCGACAGATCTGGAGATTTTTCTTTTCTTCATTCTTTCCTTCCTTTTGGGAACCCTATTCCTCAACCGTTAAACTGGATGTCACGGCTCCATTTCAGCAATAAAGCAAGTGTCGCCCCGAGCGCCCAAAACAGCCTCGGGACGCCTCGTGCCGGTTTCGGCGAAACCGGCATACTTTCTATAGTGAAGCTCGAATATCCACATATACCGAAAGGTTGTACTTGAAATCTATTTTTTCTTTTTTATGAGGCATGTCTTATAAATTCCCGCAGGGAATCTATTACTCCACCTTCACATCGACAGGCACGCTTGAGACTCCGTCATGTGCCGTAGGGCATGTCAGAACTGCACTGACGGGAGCGCGGTCGATCGCCTTGTCGGAATCAACTTTGAATTTAAGCACTACGCCCTGCTGTCCATAAGGGCCGACTGATATCTTTGTTTTTCCGCCGACAGCCGAAAATCCCGCAGGGAGATTAAGATGGATTGTCCCGTCTAGTTTTTTCGCCGACGGATTGTAGCATGTCACCTTGATTTCAGACTCCTGTCCGCGGCGCAGGATGGAAACGGCTTCGACTGACAGCAACGGCCCCATGTCTTTTGCTATGAGGATCGGGGTTGCCGATACGACATCCCCGATCTGCAATGTTATATTCTTTTCACCAGGAACCATATCGATCGGTTTCGGACCGCTGCGCACGATGCCGTTCTCGTTCTTAGTAGGCACGAACAGGAACGCCTTCCTGTATGCGGCGGGACTATCACACGGAATGCCGACCTTGACATCCTTGATTTCCTCGGACATCTTCCCTTTCGATCCCTGGGTCGCGGCGACAAGCAGGAGGTTTCCGTTTACATCGGCCAGGCTTGAACAGTCGAGTTTGCTGGAGATATCCGGAGAAATTTCGATGAATGGAGCGACAGATGCGGACACCAGGATGTCCTTCAAAGCATCGTCCAGGCTGTTCCCGGCTGGGTTGTTCAAATATGCCTGGCCGACACGTCCCGCGAAAAGCACAGCCTTGCCTTTGCCTGTCGTCTTTGAAGTAAGGCCGGGCTTGCCGTTTTCCAAAGTACCAAGCACCTGGGCGTCAAGCAGCGTCAAATTCTCTATCGGCAAAGTCAGAGGTATCTTGTCCTTCTGGAAGCTGATGGCGCCGGATGTAATTGCTTCTGACTTCCTGTCATAGTTCACTCCAAAGAGCTGGTTCAGGCCGCTGTTCGGCATGTAGTCGGAAGGCTTCCCCCACCTGTCCAGGATGGCGAACGACGCATCGGCGATCACGATTCCGCCGTACTGGACATACTCCTTCAATGTCTGCGCTTTCTCGGCATTCATCAACATCCTGGAAGGGAAAACAATGGCCTTGTACTGTTTCGCAACTGAATCGCGCATCTGGGCTGAAAATATGACATCCGCCTGTATTCCCGCACTTATGACCGCGGAATAGAAACCATGGTTCTCCTCATCCAGCCCGGAAGTCTGGCTATGTGGTTTTTCCTCCTTACCGGAAAGATAGAGATACGAATCAGGATCCACGCATACAGCGACATCGGAATGCCTTCTGGCAAAGCCGCCGATGCCGATCATCTTCGCATAATGGGCGATATCCCTGCAGGCCAGAAGCCTCTCGTTGAACTCTCCTGATGTAAGATTGAAATTGTCGTTCCGGTCAAATCCCCGGAGAAGGATGCACGAAGCACCGTGTCCGATGATGGACCAGAGCTCGCTTGAGAGGAGACGCGCACGCTGGGCCTCGGAAAGATTCTTCCAGAGCTTTTCACTGAAGACATCGCATTCAAGCACATGGCCTTCCCTGTCCTGAGCCACACCCATCAGCATGTCCATCGAATAGGGGATGAAGCTCCTGTCAGTCCATTCCGTCGGGTAGATGTCAATACCGGCATTGTCCATGCCCCTGCTATACTCCTGATTGTCCGAACAGCGGTAGCCATACCAGTTGTTGAGGGGGCCATCCAGGTTGGTGGTACGCGGCAGGTCCTTTCGGATTGATTTTGACAGGCCGGCCTCCCATTCCATGAAATCGGCAATTGTCTTGACGCTGAACTTGCGCCAGTCGATCCATTCGGAAACCTTCTTCACAGGAGGCTTTCCCGAGGGAAGTACTTCTGCGAAATTCGCATAAGTTGTGCCCCATGCGAGATTCAGCTCCCCTACGGTCTGGTAGCGGTCTGCAAGCCATAGTCGGTACTGG
>JBAQUG010000524.1:0-3054 GCA_049297395.1 Victivallales bacterium
GATCTCCGGAACCACTCCAGCGCTTTTGCGTTGCTCTTGGGCACGCCTTTTCCATTATAGTATAAGCTCCCTAGCCAGAACGCCGCCTCTGGCGATCCCGAAATTGCCGCCCTGCCAAACCATTCGGCCGCCCTGGAGTAGTCCTGCTGAAGCCCCATGCCTCCAGAATAATACATCAGTCCGAGCGCATGCTGGGCTTCTGGTTTCCCTTCCTGCGCATCTTCCTGCAGCAATTCACTGTCGCTCCTGCTGTCTTCAGGAATACAGTTTGACTTGTCCCCCCTTATTTCCTTAAGTTCAAGTTTCCATGGCAATGCGCCGGCAACCAGGCGGCAGGCGATCTCCTTGGATTCCTCCCTGGTGAAATTTCCTGTAATCTGTGCCTGTCCTCCATTTATCACCCCCTGGATTACCGGAGCCGAATAAAGTTTTCCGTCGAGGACAATCGCAAGCTGGCGCTTCGAATTCTTCCTGGTTATTTCGGAAAACTGGGAAGCCCCTCTGGGATTGAAGGAGATATGAATGTATCTCTGGCCGAAATTATCAATGCTTGAACCGGCACTGCATATGTTTTCGCCATCCATCTCAGGGATGCTTTTAACGAAATAGAATATCCTGTTGTTTTTCCTGTCAAGAAGGAACATCTTTTCATAGCCTTCTGGAGCCATGAACTTGTCCGGGATCTTTGACATGGCTTCAACAAGTTCGGAGTTGTTCTCATGGACTAGGCGGAACTGGAGGAGCCCCTGCCTTCCAATGATGCCGGCAAACGTGTCGCAGTCCTTTTCCGGTATCCGGGACACCTTTACCGACAAGTGATCATCTTCAGTCCTGGAAACTTCATGCCTGATGTCCGGATATATCGAACCGAGCCGCTTTTCCATGGATTCAGCAAGCCTGTTCCAGTCAATATCCTTCCCGGAGGTTCCCGCAGAAGGTGGAAGGACATTGAATATGAATTCACTCCCATGCTCATCAAACAATGAAGCGCATCCGGTAAATATGCATATCGCAGAAATTACGGGCAGATAAAGGATTGCTTTGAAGTTCATGTCCCATCCCGTTTGAATTTTCAATCCTCAGCCCGGGGATTGAACGTGGATTTTGCCGCTAACTGTTTCCATAGGCGCTTTTCCTCTTCGCTGGCCTGTGGCGGGACATGAATGGAAACTCCGACGTAGAGATCACCCCTGGCTGCATTGCCCGAAGGCAAACCCTTGCCACGGACGCGGAGCTGGTATCCCTGCTGGGTGCCCGCCGGAACTTTCAATGACACCTTGCCTTCCAGAGTCTGCACGGGGATCGTCGCGCCCAGTACCGCCTCCCACGGGGCCAGTTCCAAGCTGCCAATCAGATCGGCTCCGCGCGTCTCGAAGTCAGGATGCTGGGCATATCGGACACGCAGATACATGTCTCCGGCGCTGCCTCCGGCAAATCCGGCATCGCCTTTTCCACGCAGCCGGATGGACTGTCCAGCACGGACTCCCGCAGGGATGCGGACCTGGTAGGTTTGCGACTCTTCCTGGCCTGTACGTGCATTTGTGCGGCGAACCGTGATTGCGCGCATTGCACCTTTGAGAACCTCCTCAAGCGTAATAAGGATATCCCCACGTATGTCCTGGCCCCGCTGCGCTGCCGCAGACTGTTCATATGCTTCATCGCCGGCACCGGTAGACCAGCGTGAACCGAACGGCGCTGCGCCACCGGAGCGGCCGGACCGGCCACCGAAGAACTGTTCAAAGAAGTCGCTGAAGCCAGTCCCCTCGAATTCAAAATTAAAATCTTCACCGCCCGCCCCACGTCCTGCTGTATGGCGGAAAGCGCCTTCCCTGCCAGGAGGTGGCTGGCGGAACTCCGCGCCCTGTTTCCAGTTTGCGCCCATCTGATCGTATTTTCTGCGGTTTTCCGGATCGCCCAGGACCTCGTAGGCCTCGTTGATATCCTTGAATTTGGCCTCCGCAGTCTTCTTGTCTTTGGCGACATCGGGATGATATTTCCGGGCAAGCGTCCGAAAGGATTTTTTTATATCTTCCGACGGAGCGTTCCTTGGCACGCCGAGTATCTGGTAATAATCCTTGAATTCAACTGGCATATTGGTCTCCTGCTGTATTCCATAAGTTAACCCGCAAACCTTCCGCCACAAGCAGAGGAATTCCTTTGTCGCCCAAAAACTTCGAGCTCATCTCCAGTTTTTTGGAAATGAGCTCGGTTGCGGATGTATTCCTGGAGATCACTTAAGCGGACTCCTCGCAATCATCATGATAATCGTAACCGTCAAGCGGCCTTTCAGCTGCGGACAATTGAGCATATGTTCTTGCAGTATGCCACTTTCGCCGAAAGTGGCTCGGGGCTCTTTCGGCGAAAGAGCCATACTTGATTGCGTCAAATACATGGATTCCCGTCCCAGAGGACGCCAGCAAACACCCAGGTTATTTTTAGCGGACCCTAAGGGGGTTTTGTCCGCAACCCAATATCGGAATTCGGAAATTAATGAAATCTCATTCCTCATCCGGAGTATTCATCGCCCGTTTGCCTGTCACTCGCTTGTCCGTCACCCGTTTGTTAGCCTGCCATGGTACTGGGACGGTAAAATAATTTTTAACTTTCGCGGTGATCTGGCGGTCGCTCATCTTGTCGGAGGCTTCAACACCTGCGATGCAGCCGCCGAGATTGCTCTTTACGAGACGCTCCTTCAGTTCATCCCTTGCAGATCCGGGACCGAATATCAGAATGGATTCTGCATTGCGGATGCCTGCAATGACTTCATCATAGTAAATATTGAGATGCCCCGTAAGAGCTCTCGTGCGGCTGTCATCCGCAGGTACCTGACTTGGTTCATAGGGACCCTTGAGCGGAGAATCACCGGAACGCCGGAGCTGTTTTTCCACATCCGACTCCACTTTGGCTATTTTCAGTCCCAGCTCTTCCCCTTTGTCCGTGACAGTCACGACAACAGCCTTCCTATGGTCAATCCACAAGCCTACTTTTGTCTTCATCGGCGTCTCCTTGTCTTTATCAGTTACATTATTAAATTTCATGTTTCAGACTATTTCC
>JBAQUG010000525.1:0-6591 GCA_049297395.1 Victivallales bacterium
GCATTCCAGCATGTCATCGATGAGAGGCATCACGTTGCCGTCACAATGGTGGATTAACCGGATTCCCGCCTCCAATAATGGCTCCACTGATTTTTTAGCGTGCGGCCAATAGTGTTCATGCAACCAACCTGGCGAAACCAATGGCCCGCGTTGATCACAAATATCGTGGCCACAGAAAATTACTGGAAGCAGCGCCCATTCCTTCATCAATTTCAGTACGACTTTATTTTGCTCCCTCTGTAAAATACCGCTTTCCCAGTAAATTTTCGCAACCGCCTCGGGATAAAGTGCAATGGCGGAGAGAAAAGCCTCATAGCCATATTCAGAATAAAGAGAGAAATTTGCCGGCACTTTCCAGAAAGTCGGCAGAAATTCTAATTTTGCCATCCGCAGCCGCTCAATCAGCGATTGAAAATTCTGGCGGAATTCCCGTTCCACGGCGGCAGCATCAAATTTAGCCAGAACCCCGGTTTCGTCATCTGAAATCGCCATCGCCCTTGTAAGCAGCGCCTCCGGCTCGACTTCGCTGAAATTATGCTCCTGTATGCTGCCTGTCCGGATTGCCGCAGACTCAGTGGGGACAACGAGCGTAGCCACGGCATCGACACCAAGATTCAGATTGGCCTTGATTACCCCGCCCAGCGGATCAGCCATATATTCCGGAATGGAGAGTTGTGCAAGTTCCACCACGTTGTCCAACCCAAGATTCCAACCTCCTACCATGGGAATCCGATCAACTTCCCCGCCCGCGATCTGGCGCATGATGCGCTCTTTACCGGTCATCTTATCTGTCTCCTTCCAAATTTGAGCCATTACCATTGTGGCAAAAAAAGTCTTTATCATATATATTCATACATGGAAAAGGCAATCGCAAACAGGTTGTCAAAAAATAAACCGATTATCAAATTGTCTGATTTATGCGCGAACAATTGAATTACAATGAGATTCAGGCCTTTGAAGCGCGGGTGGCTTTCCGGCGGATACATCTGCATTATCACAATATGCACGAGTTTTTCTATTGCGTTGACGGACCTGGAGAGCAGCTGACCGTCAACGGCGTGGAGAAGATCAATCCCGGCGAACTGTTTTTCTTTCCGGCCGGCGATGCCCATCGCGGTTCCGGCTGTCTGGAACAGGATTGCATTGGCGCAGTAGTCAATGTCGGAGATGAATCTTTCTCCGGCTGCGGATCGAACGGCAAGGAATTTCTACATATTCTTCAATTGCTTAAGGAACAGGTCCGCCACGGCAGCTACCGGCTGCCGCTGACGCGGGAGGGCGGCGAAGCCGCCGGAGCAATAATCCGGCAGATGGCCAGGGAATTTGTTGAACGGCAAACCGGCTTTAATTGTGCCCTGCAGGCGCTGGCGATGCAATTGCTGCTGGCAATAATCCGTCATGGCAAATTTCCCAGCGGACAACCTGGCATGTTCGCAGACAACAGAAAGGAAGGACGCATGGAGTTTGTCCGGTCTTATCTGAAGGAAAACAGTTTCCGCCAGATTGACGTTGCGGAGATTTGCAGCCTGCTGCATACGAGCCGGAGTCATTTTCACGCGGAGTTCCTCCGGCACAATGGCTGTACAATGCTGCAATATCTCAACCGGCTGCGTTGTCAGCAGGCGATCCAACTGCTTCAGAAGAGCGAGCTGCCATTGGATAAAATCACAGAATATTGCGGATTTGGCTCGCTCTGCTCCCTATATCGGATATTGCGCCATGAGACCGGAAAACCTCCCTCCAGCTACCGCGACAAGGGGGGAAGATTCCTCCAATAAAGAATCTCCTGACGGCCATCCTATCCCCGCCGCAAGCAACGAGGTATTACGGACGCCCTCAGGCTTTGCGGGAATGCCGTGACAGCCGCAGACATGCGGATGGCGCTCTCCATGGTCCTTCCGGGGCGCCTGGGGGTGAACCTGCCGGAGACGGCGAAAATCATCGGTGTAAGCCATGCAACAGTCTCCAGGCTGCGAAAGAAATTTCTCACGGGGAAAAGGGCGGATCTTAACTGGAAATCAGGATGGGGAGGGAGAAGACGCGGCAATCTGTCGGAGATGGAAGAGGGAAAGTTCATAAAAAAATGGAATCGGAAAATGGCTCGGCTGTCTGGAAAATGTCCTAGAACATTTCCCGCAGGAACCAGTAGCTGATTCCTGTTATAGTTTTTCACTTTAATAAATTCCTCTTTGAATTTATTAAAGTGAAAAACTATAGGCTCATTTTTTTACGTTGCAATTTCCCTTTCAGGAAAGCCTTTTATGCGCCTCTGCAAGCATCCTGCGGATGGGGATTTTCTGGGGGCATTTATCCTCGCAGATTCCGCATTTCACACAGGCGTCCGCCTTGTTTCCCTTGTCCCACTGCACCTTCCCTATATCCGCATATGCTTTTTTCGCATCGTCCCAGAGACCGTAGACACGTCCACGGTTGTAACGCTCGAAGATCTTGGGAATGGCAACATCCTTCGGACAAGGCGTGCAATAGTTGCAGCCGGTACAGTAGAGATCGGCCATCTTTTTCAGCTTCTGCAGGTGGTCTCCTATCAAGTCGAGTTCTTCATCGCTGAACGGAGAATTGTTCATAGCTATTTTCAGATTCTCCTCCACCTGTCCCATAGTACTCATTCCCGATATGGCGCTAGAGACACCCGGATTTGAAAAAACAAAGCGCAGCGCCAGCTCCGGAACTCTTTTGGTTCCAGGAATCATCTTCTCAAGGACTTCGCTCGATACTCCGAGGCGTCCGCCGCCGACAGGCCCCATTACTACGATTCCTATCCCTCTTTCATGCGCAAGGGCGATCCCCTCCTCCAGACTGCGGTCAAGCAGGTTATATTGGAGGGTTATGACTTCGGGGTATCCCGTATTGATCAGCTTGATGAGATTTTCATTGTTGTCATGGAATGAAAAACATATATGCCTGATAAGTTTCTGTTCCTTGGCCTTGATCATGAATTTGCTTAAAACCGGCTCGACTGTCTCTGTCCAGCTTTTCCAGTTTATTCCATGGTGGTTGTAGACGTCGATATGCTGGACCTGCAGACGCTCAAGGCTGTCCTCGAGATTCTTCCACCACGTCTTCTCGTCTTTTTCGTAGCATGGATTCTTCGTGGAGACGACGATCTTTTCGCGCCACCCCTTGAGAGCCTCACCCACAACCCGCTGGCTGTCGCTGTTGCAGTAGCCGACCGCGGTGTCTATATAATTCACTCCTGCGTTAAATGCCCTGTGGATCATGGGAATCGCAAGATCCCTGTCAATCTTCTGGTCTTTGCCCTCGCCTTTCATAGGCAGCCGCATTGCACCAAAGCCAAGTATTGAAACCGTCAGTCCAGTTTTCCCAAGTTTTCTATAGATCATTTTAAACGCCTTGTTTGCTGGTTATAGTATCATGAGCTGATTGCAAAATACAGGAAACCGTTGTTGCGGGAACATCTCTTGTTGGTGTTCACAATCCCGAGCGCTTTTGGCCTCGGGACCGTGAACACCAACTTAAGCAATCAGCTCAAAAGAGGCAATTTTGAAATTGCCTCATCATAATATAACAGGCAAATATTCCTTTGCCTGTAAAGGACAAGAATTGTGAACGGATTCATAATACATTTCGTATCTGGGAATGCTTTCTTTTCAGGGCTATTTCTGATACTCGTCTCAATTGCAATGTCCTTTCACTCCAGCGCTTTTATAAACAGATGTATTCTGGAATCAGGGCTGTCAATCCCTTCAAGTAGAGCATTTAAAGGCATTCGCCATATCAGCGCATGCTCTGGCGAATATTCCTACATCGGTCGAACAGGCGACATAGTTTACACCCATCGCCTTGTATTGTACCGCGCTTTGGACGTTGTCCGCATAGATTCCCACGTGCTTGCCTTTCTTACGGCATTTTGCGATGATCTCATTTACCGCGTCCTGCACCTTCCTGTGGTTGACATCTGGACATCCCAATGACTGTGCAAGATCGTTCGGCCCTATGAAAAAGACGTCTATCCCCTCGACATCCATCAGGGAAGGCAGGTTCCTGAATCCTTCGACTCCTTCAATATGGACAATGACCGCAACATCCTTGTTCTGTCCGCTGAAATATTCCTGCCTCTTCTTCAACGAATAGTCGGCTGCACGCACGTTGCAACAGACTCCGCGCCTCCCAAGCGGTGCGAATTTCGCAGATTTCACAACACCCCTCGCATCCTCTTCTGTCTGAACCTGTGGAACCTGTACACCTGATATTCCGAGATCCAGCATCCTCTGGATCTCAATCACCGAAGAACTCCCGACACGGACTACTGCCTGCAGGTTTGAAGCGTTTGCCGCCAGTACAAGAGGAAGAACTTCCCTCGGCGAGTTCGGTCCATGCTCACAGTCGATTATCACGAAATCCATACCCGCCCTGCCCATTATCTCAACGAACATCGGATCGTTTGTCTTTGCGAATATTCCAAAGACAGACTTCTTTTCATCCATCAGTTCCTTCAACGTCTTCATATCACACCTCTTCTGTTGACAAGATTCCAAAGCGATGGAATCAGGTTAAACCACCTTGCTTGCCGGAATTTCCGCACCCCAGTAAATCACATCGTGCCTGTTGTAATCGAAAACAAAATGGACATATTCCTCCTTTTCATCGACAAAGCCGTCAGGATATGACAGACTTCCAGGGAAATCCGTCAACATTCTTCTATAGCCCCAGGTCTTCATGTCGTCATCCGATATCCACATTGAAAGAGGATTGCGGTTCGGCTGATTGCTAGTGGCGGTACATCCTTTTCTTGAAGGATTGGGATTGTGAATAAGGACAACCCTTCCATCCTTCAGCCGAAAAAGCCTGAATTTGGCTCCAGGATTGGGAATATCCGTGGGAACCGGTTCCGACCATGTTCTTCCCCTGTCCTTGGAATTACTCCTGTAGAGGCAGCCTGTCCCGTCAGCACGTACGAGCATTGCCAGCATTTCCCCGGAAAGTTCAACAATATTGTTTTCCGCCCAGTCAATTCCAGAAACTTTACTGGATATTGTCCATGTTTTTCCTGAATCACCGGTTATAAGGGCTCCGTTCATCGGGACTTTGAATGAACCGTCGTCAAATGGAGACGGAGCAAAATCGCCCCTGGTCTCATATGTCTGGAACGGGAAAATCCATTCGCCCCATGAACTTAATACACGGTTCCTGACAAACGTGCGGTACGGGAGAGGCTTGAAAATTTCAGGTTCTGCCCATGTCGCGCCGTTATCGGAGCTTCTTAAGATGCAGTTATGCCATTTGTCAAAACAGCCCCCATGAAGTGAAGCATATATGAAAGTCTGGTTTCCATGAACATAAACTTCCGTCAACGTGCAGCCTTTGTCATCAAGCTTCAGTACAGGCTCCATAGCCCCCCATGTCACTCCATGATCATCCGACCTGCACATCGCAATATAATTCCCTATGTCAGGCTCAACGGCGCTTCCAGTCGTGAAAAACACCGCCCATCCAGCATCGGGCAGGACGCGCAAATACTGATCCACACACATCAGATCGGGGGGGAATCCCCTGTAAACAAGAGAATGCCTGTCCTGAGGTGGAATCAGCCGCAAAGGGGCGTCCTCCATAACTTTCGCTGACCTGTCCTTTTTTTCTTCCTGTTTGTTCATTTCTAATTTCTCCTATATGTGAATTTTCAGCCTAAATGAGTATAAATCTCATGTCTGACCTATATGCCTTCGGATGATTCCGCAGGCTCCGGCGACATCTTCCTCCATGATTGCGTCGAGAAGCGCCCTGTGATCCCGGATGCTGTTCTGTTTTGATTTTGGATTGAGGAATTTTTCGCGGTACTGGCGCCGGAACAGAAGATGTATCACATTTGAGAATATCTTGAGGATGCGGTTCCCGCATATGTCGAAGAGTTGGACATGGAATTCCCTGTCCAGAGCATCCGCCTTTTCCGGAACATCCAGGCATCTTTCCATTTGTCCGATGTTCTGCTTAAGCTGTTCGGACTGTTCAGGGGTGATTCTCTTGACGATTATCGGCATGATGGCCAGTTCTAAATGGAGGCGGGCCTCTTTCAGTTCCTCGAAACCGAAACCGGAGAAACGGAAACAGAATGAGATGCTCTCCTCGAGCTTCTGGTACGTAAACTCCCGAATGAAAGTCCCCTTGTTCTTGATGCGCTCGATCACACCCAGGAACTGCAGGTGCATCAGCACCTCCCGAATGGTGCCGCGCGAAACATGGAAGTGTTCCGCCAGTTCCAGCTCATTGTCCAGCCTGCTTCCTGGCTTGAAATCGTTGTCGATGAGATAAGCCTTGAAATCTTCATTCAGGTTTCCGCTCATGAGGCTCCTATGTATGATATATCACATCGATATGTTTGACATATTATAAAGCAAAGGAACCTAAAGTCAAATGTTGAATTATTTTTTTTGGGGGGAAGACTCTAAGGCTGTCTACTATACGCATATTTTCTGTATGATCGACATCCACCGTCAACAGAGGGTCTACAATCCCCTGCCAGCTTGACTGGCAGGAAATAAAGATTGCCAGCTATATTGCGTTTGACTGTACCACCACCATCCCCCGCCTTCGCATCCTGTCCGGCGGTGAAAC
>JBAQUG010000526.1:0-5342 GCA_049297395.1 Victivallales bacterium
TACTTTTGAAATTGGCTCGGGCTATTTAAAATCGCGTAGGAATTTTTATTTTAGTCCACAGGCAAGATGCCTGTGCTACATTATTAATCCGGAGATGTATATGAAACAGAAGCTTCTGCTGGTGGCCGCATTGTTTTTCGGAGTCCTCGCCTTCATACTCACCTATTACCAGATAAAGCTTGAAAGGGAAAAGGCCCTCGGCGCGGCCACGACCGTCAAGCTCATCAAGATAAAGGTCGCCAAGGCCGAAGGCGATCCGATCGCCCTCAGCGATCTCGAGGAATATGAGACAAAGAGATTCAAGATGGACGCCCAGAGGAATCCCGAGATCGAATACAAGGACAGGATGGACATTGTCAACAAGAAGGCCGACTCGTCGATACTGAAGGGGGAAATCCTCAAATGGTACCAGATCCAGACCGAAAAATCCTCGAAGAGCGAAGGCCTTGCCGGTATCATTTCGAAACCGAAGGATGGAATGGCGACACGGGCTATTTCCATTCCGGTTGACACCGTTTCCTCGGTGACCAATCTCGTCAGGCCCAACCACCATGTCGACATCATTGGCACGTTCCGCTTTCCTGAAATGAAAGGCGACAAGAGCCTGGACACGATAACAATGACAATACTCCAGGACGTACTCGTCCTTGCAACAGGCACGCAGACTGCCAACAGTTTCGGCCCGGAATCAAAAGGCGCCATAAGAAGCTACAGCACAGTGACGCTTGAGCTATACCCCAAGGAAGTGGAAATGCTCATTTTCGCAAGCCAGAAAGGCCGGCTCACGCTCAGCCTGAGGAACTACGAGGATTCAATCTTCGTAAGGGATCACCAGAGCGTGAACTTCAAGTTCCTGGAGGAGAACATCCAGAAGTACAGCGATGAGAGGGAAAAGCGCATTTTCGGCGGCAGTTCGTTCTCCAGGGGAAGCAAGAAGTGAAGTCAGGAGTCAGCGGTCTATTGCGGTGGCCGCAGTTTTATCATAATGAAACTGCCAGGAAGAACACGCTAAAGCCGTGAACACCAACGGCAGTTTCAAAAGAGGGAAAGAATGTTCTCAATCATCATAAGGCAGCCGGACAAGGCGGAAACTAAGGCGAAGCTTGTACCTGGAATCTACCGGCTTGGCAGCAGTCCAGCCTCGCATATCCAGTTCTCGCGTCCGGAAATTTCCGCAAAACACTGCCTCCTGACCGTTACGGAGGACTCAATAAAAGTCACAGATGCCGGAAGCAGCAATGGAACATTTGTGGACGGCAAGCGGATGGACACCGAGCCTGTGGATGTTCAGATAGGTTCGACGATAAAGCTCGGTCTTGTTGAAATATTCATCGAGGAAAATGCCAGGCCGCAGATCGATCCTGTGAAGGACTTCTCACCTTCGTTGACAAGTAAAATCCTTGCCGATCCCAAGAGGCAGGAGGAGATTGCCAGGGAAATTGCGAGATCCGCAGAAAAAGTCAAGTCGCTCCAGGGAAAAGACAAGATACCAGTATTGAAGATCTCCGGCATACCTGAGGACTGCAGGCCCATCGTCCAGGAAATCAAGAAGCAGGCGCATGGCGAACTCATGAAAAGGCTCAACCTCAAACGCATGGCCATATCCGGTGCATCAGAGGAGGAGCTCGCGGACAAAGCAAAGGCCACCATCCACGACATACTTTCAGAACTCACGGTCTCCCTGCCTTATGGGGCTACACTTGAGAAAATTGAAACTGAAATGGTGCATGAAGCAATAGGCCTCGGCCCACTTGAAGATCTCATATGCATGAACGATATCACAGAAATCATGGTGAACGGTCCGAACAGCGTATATGTCGAACGCGGCGGTATTCTTTTCAGGACGGATACTGCGTTTGCCGATGACAACCAGGTTATGGCCGCCATTGAACGCATAGTCTCCCCTCTGGGAAGGCGCATCGATGAAAGCTCTCCAATGGTTGATGCCCGTTTGAAGGATGGTTCGCGTGTCAATGCCATAATCCCCCCTCTCTCCCTGATAGGGCCGACGATCACCATCCGGAAATTCTCCAAAACCCCGTTCACAGTCCACGACCTGGTCAATTTCGGCTCCATGTCCCCGGACATGGCAAAATTCCTCGACGTCTGCGTCAAGATCAGGAAGAACATCATCATCTCGGGCGGTACGGGCTCCGGTAAGACCACTCTTCTCAACGTAGTCAGCTCCTTCCTTCCGGAACGCGAACGCATAGTCACAATCGAGGATGCGGCAGAACTCCAGCTGAAACAGGCCCATGTCGTCAGGCTTGAAGCGCGTCCGCCGAATATTGAAGGAAAAGGCGAAATCAAGATCCGGGATCTCGTCAGGAACTCCCTGCGAATGCGTCCTGACAGGATAGTGGTCGGCGAGTGCCGTGGCGGAGAGGCCCTCGACATGCTGCAGGCAATGAACACCGGCCATGACGGCTCCCTGACCACGATCCACTCGAACTCGCCGCGTGACGCACTTGCAAGGCTCGAAACCCTGGTCATGATGGCCGGCTTTGATCTGCCCCTCAAGGCGATCAGGGAACAGGTTGCATCAGCCATAACGATTGTCGTCCAAGTCGACCGCCACAAGGACGGCACCCGGAAGGTCTCGAACATCAGCGAGATCACCAAGATGGAAGGCGAAGTCATCACGATGCAGGATATTTTCATCTTCAAGCATGAGGGTTGGAGCGCGGACGGGAAAATCACAGGCAAGCATGTCGGCTGCGGGAATATTCCGACGTTCATGGAGGATATCAGGCGGGCCAAGCTGGATCTGGACATTTCAATATTCCAGGACGGACGGGAGGGCTACAGGAAATGATTGAATACGGACAAATCCTTGCAAGCCTGTGCGCCGGACTCGCGGTGATGTTCGCCACGCTGGTGATAATCGATTTTGCCGCCTATGTCTCGTCAAGATACAAGGAAAGGTATCTCCGTGAAACCTCCATTGAACTTGACGATGTGCTTCTCCAGATGCCTGCGGGAAGGATTTTCGATATTACGCTCGCAATCTGCGGGCTTTCCGCCTTCCTGTCGGTCGCCATTTTCGGAGTATCCAGCACCAGCTGGTCCTGGCCGAAGGCCGCGTTCATCGCCGCCCTTGCGGCAATAGCCTCATTTCCTGTTCCGAGGATATATCTGAAATTCCTGAGGAAACGCAGGCTCCAGAAGTTCAACGAGCAGCTTGAAGACGCGCTTAATTCAATGAGCAGCGCCCTGAAGGCTGGATTCAGCATCAACCAGGCAATAGAAGTCATCGCCTCGGAAAACCGGAATCCCATCTCCATCGAATTCCGCCTCCTCCTCCAGGAAATCAGGCTCGGCGTATCGCTTGACCAGGCGCTGGAAAACATGGTCAAACGGCTCGGGAGCGAAGATTTCGAACTTGTCGCGACCGCCATACTGACCGCGCGCCAGACCGGAGGCGAACTCACGGTAATCTTTGAAAGACTGTCTGCGATGATCCGGGAAAGAATGAGGATCTCCGGAAAGCTCCGCGCACTCACCGCACAGGGAAAACTGCAGTCGTACGTGGTCGGAGCCATGCCGTTCCTTCTCATGATCGTGATGAATTACATAGCGCCTGAGATGATGAGCTCCTTTTTCAATTCGATGACAGGAATATTCATGATACTCGGAGTTGTCGGCCTCGTCGTCGCAGGATTCCTGGTGATCAAGAAGATCACGAACATTGATATTTGAAGTGGAAGGCAGAGGTTATAAGTTATAGGTTATTTGTCTTTTTCTTTAATTGATTTTGTTCGTAGTCAATGCCGCAAGGCATGTTCTTTGAATTAGTATCTTTTCGAAATTTAGAGTTTGGAACTTGGAATTTATGTCCGCAGACCCGGCGGCTTTAAAATTAGGACGGATTACCTATGGGCTTATCTTTCATGACATTGCTGGCATGCGCCTGCGCCGGAACTGGCGTATTCTGCCTGTCCCTTTTCGTCTTCAACCTCCTGGAACAGCTTGAAATAGAAAAGCGTGAAACCTCCCGGCAGCTTCCCCTGATGTTCAAAATGCTTCTCCCATTTACAGGGAATGTCGCGCCTATTGTCAAATCTGCGTTCCTGGACGCGTCCAGGAAACAGTCCAGGGAACAGATACTGATGGCCGGCTATGATCCGTTAATCAATGAAACACAGTTCGTCTCAGTCCAGGTAATAATGTTCATCATCGGAGTCTTCATCGCACTGTTCTTCGTGGCCGCAAGACAGCCTTTGCTCGGGCTCCTGTTCCTGTCCCTTATGTATCTATATCCGAAGATATGGATAAAAAGCGTTGTCAAGCGCCGCCATCTCGAGATACAGAAATCCCTCCCCAACGTACTCGACCTTCTTACCCTTTCAGTCGAAGCCGGCAAGGATTTCCTCACTTCGCTCAGGGACATACTTGCACGGAGGAAGCGTGATGCGCTCGGTGAAGAGCTCGAGAGGACCTTCCACGAAATCCAGCTCGGCAAGCAGAGACGGGTCGCGCTCAAGGAGCTTTCCCAGCGTGTCCAGCAGCCTGACCTCTCCATGGTCCTCAATTCCATCGTCCAGGCGGACGAGCTAGGCGTGAGCATCGGACAAATCCTCAGGATCCAGGGCGACCAGCTTCGCGGGAAGCGTTTCAACAGGGCTGAAAAACTCGCGAACGAGGCTCCTGTGAAAATACTGTTCCCCCTGGTTCTCTTCATTATGCCCGCCGTGATAATAATACTCATGGGGCCGGTCGTTTTAAAAAGCTTCAATATCCTCTTCAAATGATCCACAACATCACAAAAAGAACCATTGTAGCGAAAAAACCCGTAGCCGCGTTGACCGTATACGAGCGAGGGCGGGGGATGATCGCAAGGGATTTCCATGATTTCGACGCCATGGTCTTCAACAACTGCTCGTGCATCCACACCATGTTCATGAGCATCAGCATTGATGTCATTTTCATCGACAAGGCCAACAAGATCTGCGGTCTTCGCAGAAATCTCGCGCCGTGGATACCTTTTGCGAGGGCTCCAGGGGCCATTTCAGTAATTGAGCTTCCTGTCGGCACAATAGAGAGAACTCTCTGCGGAAAAGGCGACTTCCTCGACCTGAACGCAGAAATCACTGAGGCAGTGAAGGAAGCCCTGCTCTCGAAGGAATTCGCAACTGCAGCCCATCCTGCCATGCCATTCAAGCAGAACTGAAGTAAATATTCACTGAAGGACATACTTCAGTGAATATTTACCCGGATTATTTCTTCCTGGGATCTTTTTCCTGTACCTGGGATTCATTGTCGTATTTGACTTTTCCGAGGTAGCCAGGAAGATCTATCCCTGCCATGTTGGCGACATCGTGAAGAGGAGGGAGGCTCTGCAT
>JBAQUG010000527.1:0-1953 GCA_049297395.1 Victivallales bacterium
GGTGGGTGGTGTTTTGAAGGTTTCATGGAAAATCCTGCGGAAATGCGGATATGACACTCCTGCCTCTCTCGCTGTTTTCCCCCAATCCCAGTCGATGAACGGTTCAGATTCTATTTTTGCCGCGATCCTGCGGATATTCTTTACCGGCATGGTCTCTTCAATCTGGCTTGCAGGCTGCTCTCCAAGCTGGATCAGCAGTTCTTCCAGCATGTGGACCGTCCTGAAAGTTGGTTCCCTGGACAAGGCAAGCTGCGCCAGCAATCTGTCGAAGGACTCCGTGAATTTCAGGGGTTCGCTGATTTCTATTACCGGAGTTGATGAAGGGAAGAGTCCATTCCTGGCGTATGCGTCTGCCAGTTCTCCTTTGAAGGATACGAAACGGTGGTGCCAGGTTCCTCCATCGCGGCGTCCAAATTTGAAATAAGGGCCTGGGAAAGTCAGCCAGACAAGCGGACCTTTCAAATGCTTCACTGGCTCCTTGTCAGTGAACAGGTCGAGTTCGCCGCGCTCGGCGTACTGGATTACGTAATAGGTGAAATATTTGTCCACCCATGACGGGCATTCCGGGACATGGTTGAAGCCGATGAATTCGAGGTTGATTGTCGAATTGGCGATCATTTAATACAAATTAATAAATATATTATACATTTACACATAGATATACAATAGTTATAATATACAAATAATCAAGAAAGGATCATGTCATGAGCAATGAGTTCGATATGAAAAAGCTGAAGGAATATCTGGATTTCGACTATGGGCATATTCAAAGAAGCCGCGACCGCCAGTGCCGGGCATGGCGCGGGGAAAAGATTGATGTGCCGCTTCTCTTCATCGGAGACAAGCTCTCAAAGAAACAGGAGGAAATCCCGGAATATGATCTGAAGCAGATCTTTTTTGACAAGGCGAAGATGCTCTGCCGCGAAACAAGAGGCGCCTGCAATGCAGGCAACGGGCGCAGCGACTCTGTTCCTTCGATCAGGGCCAACCTCGGTACCGGGATCATGCTGTCATGTCTTGGACTTGAACAGGAAACATTCCCCGACATGATGCCATGGCTGCACGAGCGTCTGACAAAGGCTCAGATCACCAGGCTGAAGCCCGACGACATAAAGCAGCGAGGGAGTTTTGCACGCGGACTTGAGATGATGCGCTATTTCAAGGAGACCATGGGTGATTCCCTCCCGATATACGTCATGGATACTCAGGGGCCATTTGATCTTGCGCACCTTATGATGGGCGATGATATTTTCCTTGAACTCTACGATGATCCGTCGTTTGTCCACCATCTCCTTGGCATATGTCTTGAACTTGATATCAGGGCGCACCGCTGGATGAAGGAATCCATAGGGGAGCCGATGACCTCTCTTCATCACGGCAACGCCATTTATTCAGATAGCTTTGGAATAAGGATATGCGAGGACACCACCGCGCTTCTTGGCGATGAACAGATTCGTGAGTTCGCCATTCCGTATTCGAGAAAACTTGCCAGTGAGTTCGGCGGCGCCTGGGTTCATTACTGCGGATACAATGAAGCTCTTACCGACGCCATACTGGAACAGCCCGAGTTCAAGGCTCTGAATTTTGGTCACATCCCCGGCCATGAGCATGAGATTGATTTCTTTGCCAACATGGACAAGTTCGCGAAAACTGGAAAGGTGAATTTCAACGGATGGCCAAAGTTCCCCGACGAGTCTGCTGAAGCCTACATCGTCCGAATGCATAAATATGCTGCCCGGGGAGTCCTGGCGCCATGCATTAACATTACTGAAGACCTCTCAAAGGCCGGATTCGGTACTGCTGCTGATGTCCTTGGGTACTGGAAAGAGCTGAGTGCGAAAAGCCAGGCTGCTTGAGAAAGTAGGTAGACAGGGCCAAAGCCCTGTCTACATACGCATTTTTGTAAGCGTTAAGCTGGGCGTATCAGCCTTATTTAATGCAATCAAGTATGGC
>JBAQUG010000528.1:0-9713 GCA_049297395.1 Victivallales bacterium
ACCCATAAATACATCAAATCTACATCATGTCTTTTGAGGCTAATCCCGAAGCTATGTGAATCTCAATACTGATGTATTTTTGACAATTCATAAATACATCACTGTCCTGTTTCTTGAATTACACCACAAGACCTAAAACTCATTTCCGGTCAGTAAAATACTCGGCGAAATCAAAAAAGCAACTATGAATAAATTATAGGGAAACACGGAATATTTCAGAGGGTTGCCTATACCGTTCGATACCTACATGAATTCTATTCGTCTTATTGTCTTCCTGTCTGGAAGTCGGCTAGGAGTTCATATAGGAATCCCAAATCTTGACTTTCATGCTCCTCATGTTCTATTTTGCATAACGATATTGTCATATCCCGTGCAGGATCGGTTGGATTCAGTAAAATTGTTAAGAATCCTAAGAACGCCCTCGAACAGTTCGAAGAAATCGAAGAGGAACTGGATAAATGATAAAGCGCCCTGCAGTGTTAACTCTAGGGACAAAAATATGGTACCCGGTGCCATGCTGGGCATGTACTATATTAGTAATAAATTGAGCCACTGCCAGCGGGTGGAATTTCGGAACGGCTCTTGCGCGCCGTACGAAATATGCTAGTTTTTGGAGTTTCCAGTAATAGTAAGGAGACATCATGAGTGACAGCAGCAAAAGAACTCCTGACAACGAGCTCAAGGTCTTTATTTCCAGCCGGGAATCGAAATGCGGCGAGTGCGGGCACGATCTTGGCTTCCATGCGTGGATTGTCATGAAGGAGGACAAAGGCGCCTTGTGCCTGACTTGCGCGGACATGGATCATCTTGTCTTCCTGCCTTCCGGCGACATGGCGCTCACCCGTCGGTCGAAGAAGCATTCCCGTCTTTCAGCCGTTGTGCTGAAATGGTCCCGTTCACGCAGACGGTACGAGCGGCAGGGGCTGCTGGTCGAGAACGAGGCGCTGGAAAAGGCCGAGAAAGAGTGTGACGCAGATGAAGGACAGCGTAAAATACGCCAGGCCCAGGCAGCAATCCGCAGCAACGAACTTGAAAAAAAATATTTGGCCGACTTTTCCGCGCGTATCCGCGAATTGTTCCCCAACTGCCCCAAAGGCAGGGAAAAGGAGATCTCCGCGCACGCCTGCCGAAAATACAGCGGCCGTGTCGGACGCAGCGCAAACGCCAAGGAGCTTGATGGAGAGGCTGTCAAATTGGCAGTGATCGCGCACATCCGGCATGTTGAAACCGATTACGACAAACTTCTTTCCGGCATGCTTGAAAAGAGCGAGGCCCGGAGAATCGTGTATGAAAAGGTTGGACAAGTCTTGAAGGCATGGGAATCTGGCGAAAGCATATGAAAATAGAAAAGCTCGACAACCCGAACAGCCCTTGCGGGCTTGACTGCTGACGGAGAACTTCAGTTGGGCGAAAAACCAAACAAGATTGACAAGCTTCTCAAGAACATCAAAGGTCTCGATGTCGAGATGCCGGAACGCGATCCGGAGGAGCCGGATCTGACAGCTGAGCAGTTCGACGAGATCATGGAGCTTACCGATGAGGTTCTTCCAGACGACCTGGTAAAGACGCTCGGGAAATGGCAGGCCGCGCATCTCCTGTTGAAACTCAAGGAGGATGAACTCATGGATGGGATGGCCGAAGCTGACAGGTATGACAATAAGATAAAGATGCTTAAAAACGCGCTTATCCTCTCGGCATTGTTCTTCTTCGCCCTCTTGATTGTAAGCCTGCTCCTGAAGGCGTTCAAACACTAGATTTGCTTGGCGGAAGGGGTTCCTCCGAGAGTATCTATCCGACAATTTGGGCACAGACCTCTCATCCATGGGACGGCAGTGAAACTGGTGTACACTGCAGTCAGGACGTTTGCCCGCCACTGCATAATTCAGGTATTTATTTCTTGACTTTCAATTCCGCCAGAATTATATTTTGATCATGAACAAAACAAAAAAATCCACCAAGTTCCTTATCTTGTTGACTGGTTTCCTCTTCCTGTCTGTCATTGCGCTTTACGCAGAAGATACGCGGCAGGCGGCGACCGGTCAGGAGTCGGTATTCCTTCCAAATGAAAAATTCAAGATCAGCGGCGAGGCGCTCTCATACAAGCTGAAAAAACCTGGTCAGACCCAGTTCCAGCAGGCCGGCGGTACGAGCATAAATGTTCCGAGCGGAACTGTAGTGGCCATGGAGAACCGGTTTGCCAACGTAGTTCTCAACGATGCAGCCGACTTGATTCTCCATCCATATACAGAGGTCAGCATCAACTACTTTACAAAGGGAATAACTCTCTGCGTGACCAAAGGGAAGGTCGACTGCATGCTCAAGAAGGATCTCTGGAAGGGAAAATACCTGAACATCGTGCATGAAAACCTCATTGCCACTGCGGTCGGGACAATCTTCGTGGTTACCGTGCAGGGACACGATATTATGGTGGATGTGTTTGAGGGAAGTGTGATAATGCATGTGACACATACCGGAGGCTCAGCGCCTAACAACAACATTCCTGAAGGTATGCGTCTGCAAACGCCGACTCGTGTTGTCTTCAACAGGGATGGATCCATGGATGTAAGCGATGGAACATGGACACAGGAGGACTGGGAAGTTACTACTCCTGAATTCGGGATACGCTTCCAGGGCCGCGGAATTGGGATCAGCACAGGTACCGGGCATTTGTTCAAACAGATAGCCCGTACCGACATGGAAAGGCTGCAGCGCACCACGGAGGAAAGCCTTCGCGACATTATTCCTGATCCCCTTGCCACCAGCTGGCGCCGTGCTGCCGCCGGACGCTACGTCAATGACGAGCAGCGTACAAGACTTGAGGCCGCACGCGAACAATGCGGACGGGAAATGCGTCTGATATACAACAGTATTGACAGCGGGGCCGCAAGGAACATGAACGGGCTCGAGGCCCAGCGCAATCTGGCTCTCACGAATTATTTTGCGATCATCGCGGAAATCTGCGGCGTCAATCCCCCGCCGCGCGGACGCCGTTTCCGTGCCGAAGACTACAGCTGTGATCGTATCCGCCGCGAAGTCATCCCGCCGGTCCGGCTTATGGTCGAGGTCTCCAGCAAGCTCGAGAACTCCGACGGAATGCGGGATGCGCTGGATGCGAGCACCCCGCCCATGGGCCGCGAGGATCTTCTGCGCTTTCTGACGGATGCGGTCGCCGACAACCAGATCAGCGATGCGGAGCGCCGACAGCTCCAGGAGATTCTGGACTGGATGGCATCGATGGTGGATGCCGCAGATACACCTGTTCCAAATCCATGATGGCCCATGGTTTTCTCTTTTTTTTACCTCTGGGCTGATTGCATGAATACGGAAGAGGTTTGTTGCGGGAATAAACCCGGTTGGAGTTCAAACTTTAGTTTGTTCCCGATTCCACGGCATCGGGACTAAAGCTTGTACTCGTGCGCCTGTGTGGCGCACATCACAACTTAAGAGGAGGCAATTTTGAAATTGTCTCCTCTTGTTCTCCTGATAATAATCCAACGGAGGAATGACTGTGGCAAAGAATCACGTCTATATCAGTACCGCATCTATTGTTCTGGCCCTCTCTTTTGCGATGGTTTGCGCGTCTGTTGCCGGAGAGCCGGAAAACCGCCCGGCGCGCGTGGATTTGAGAGCTGATCAGACTCCGTTCCGCAGCCAGGCCGGAGGCACATGCATGCACTACGGCGTAGTCGCCGCAATGGAGGCGGCATACAAGCGTCTGGGTTATGGCAAACTTGACCTTTCCGAACATTTCTCCGTCTATTTCGGCGCCATGTTCTACTATGAAATACTCAAGATGGATGGAAAAAACAGGACTGATGAAATCTGCTTCCCTGACATCCGTTCCCGAGAGTCCAACCTGGCCATTTGGGAATCATTCATGTTTGACGGAATCAGTGAGCCCTGCACGCTTTTTGGAATTCCGGAGGAACGCTTCTTTCCTCTCTATGTGAATATGACCGTGCCGAATCCTTTCACCGATCCCGCCGACCCATACTGGGCCGACCAGTACAAGGTGGATACTTTCAATCTGGACCCGCGCCGCTTGCCGCTTTCCGCCATCACCGCTCCTGCATACTACCGCATAAAATCCATGAAATGCCTTCCACGGGAAGATGCGAAAAGTCCTGAGGCGATTGAACGGGTCCTGGCATCAGGATATGAGGTGATCTGGGGTTTTACATCTGCGGGCGACATGCTTTCTCCGGTCTGGCGCTACACCGGTCCTGCGTCACAGGAAAACACGGGTCACCGGATGTTGCTGGTGGGTTACGACCGCAGCGATCCTGCAAACAGGTATTTCATCGCCAAGAACAGCGCGGGTCCGTCAAAGACGCCGGGTGCGGAAGGTTTCACCTATTTGGAATATGATTACATCCGCTACGGATCATGGGCCCAATATATCACCGAAGTGGAGACGCCGCGCCCATGGCCTGAGGTTGCACATGTAGGACGCTGGGCCCTGGAATTCGGTGACAGCCGTGGCACATTCGACCTGTACCATATGCCGGGAATGATGGACAAGGCCTTTGTCAACTCCGGTGTCCGAAATGAACAGGGCGCCGTGTTAGAAGACCGTCGTCTGGGGACTTTCTTCATCGATGGCGATCCTGCCAGACCCATACGTGTCAATGGACGGCTGGAAGGTGCGCGCCAGACTCTTTTCATCGACTTTGAGAACCCTGCATCGCGCTGGGACAAGCTTGCCGGCTGGAAAATAGAACTGACAATGGATACAAGAAATCCTAATTTGCTGACAGGAAAAGCAATCGACCCCAAAGGCAGCAGCTACAAGGCCAGTGCCGCACGCAATACCGTCAGCACTGTAACTCTGCCCACGGAACCAATATGGGAGGAGTACTGCCGAACTTCGACTAACAAGGAAGCCGATGCAAAGGATGCACTTGCCAGAGGTATGGATGCTCCGGTGAATGCGAGCAACTCAGCTGGTGAGCCTGCGGCGGCCATTCAGGCCAAATGGGCGGAGCTTGGAGGAGCTACAGGTTTTCTCGGCAAGCCGGAGATAGAAGTCAGCGAATGCCCTGACCGTCGCGGCAGATACGTCCACTATGCCGGAGGATCGATATACTGGAGTCCGGAAACAGGCGCCCATGCCATTTATGGAGCAATACGCGACAAGTGGGCCGAGCTTGGCTGGGAGCAGAACGCCAATTTCGGATATCCTACCTCCGATGAGGCCGATGCCCCAAATGGCGGACGCTTCTCCCAGTTCGGCAATTCTGCGGCCATTTACTGGCATCCTGACCATGGAGTTTTTTCCCTCTACAGGGAGCCGTACATTGCCTGGATCAAATCAGGCGGAGCCTCCGGCAAGCTTGGATATCCCGTAGCTGACATGACGATGGACGGCTCCGACGGGAAGATGACAGCCCGGTTCCTCGGTGGAGTCATAACATGCTATCCCAAACAACAGGCTGAAATCCGCTATACGGTGCCAAAATGAGCCTCCTCAGGATTTGCATTGTTCTTTTTTTTATCGCCGCCAGCTCCGCCGTCGCAGGAGAATCCGGAGCCATGGATCTCTTCGTCTCGACCAACGGAGACGATGCCGGTGATGGACGTGATCCAGCCAAACCCCTGCGCACTATTGGCAGGGCATGGGATATTGCCTCAGCCAATTCGGAAATCGCCTGCCGCATCCTTCTGCTTCCAGGAACATTCCCCCTGGACGAAAGCCGGAACAATTCGTTTGGCGGGCAGAAACGCAAGCCCGGAAAAGCCCTGCGTGTCGAGGCGGCAAACGGTCCGGATACGGTCAAGATACTTGGCGGCCTCAATCTGGCCAATTGTGATAACTTAGAGATCTCCAATCTGACACTTCTCGCCGGCGGGAAAAATCCTGCATGCACGGATAATGTCCTGCATCTGGAAAATTGCCGGAACGTAATTCTGAAGGGACTTGCGCTCGCCGGACCGGGGCCTGGTGGCAACATACAGGAGGTCCTGAAGATTAACCAGTGTGGATCCCTGCTGATCGAAAAATGCGACATCTCAGGCTCATTCCAGGCGGGAGTGGATCTTTTTGCCGTCCGCAACGTGCGCGTGCTCGGCAACCGGATCCACAATGCAGGCGAGTGGGGCATGTACGTAAAAGGTGGTTCGGCATATCTGCGGATGGAAGCGAATGAAATATACAATTGCGGTCTCGGATTCCAGGCGGGTGAAGGCTCGACATTCGAGGTCATGGAACCGCCTTTCATCCACTACGAATGCTACGACGTCAAGTTCGTCAACAACATCCTGCGGGATATCCGTGGGACAGGGATCGGGGTGGCGGGCGGCTACAATGTGCTCCTGGCATACAATACGCTTTACAAGGTCGCGACGGACTCCGGAAACGGATATCCGTTTCTGCGGCTGGCATTTGGCACCCGTTCATGTTTTGAGGCCTCTGAAAACGGGGAGGATAACGCCGAGAAGAACTCAAGGGGATATCTTCGCATGGGCGGATGGGGACCGGCCAGGCTAGAAGAGTCGCTGGAGATGATCCCAAACCGGAACGTATTCGTGTTCAATAACATATTCTGCAATCCTGCTCCGTTGAAGACGCTTTATGCGCCATTTGACTGCGCCGCGACTGCGGAACCGCCGAAAGGCAGCAACATTCCTTCGCCGGCACGGGCTGATGCTAACCTGCGCATCGAAGGTAACCTTCTGATCAACGGCGAAACTTCTGCAGAGCTCGGTATTGGACAGGCCGAAGGCGGGGGCGAGGCGCTCCTAAGGAAAACAAATTCCGTGCTTTCCGAAAGGCCTTTGTTCGCCAATCCGGCGCGTGGTGATTTCCATCCGCTTCAAACTTTTCCTACGGTAAAGATTCCCGACTTCTCCTGGAATGACGCCCCTGCGTCGCCACGCGTGCCTGAAGGAGATGTCAGAAATGCCATAACCCGTGATTCCTCCGGAACAGAGCGCACTGGATGCGACAGCCCAGGTGCATTTGCCAGGACCAAGTCTTCAGCAGATTAATACCAGGTTGCATTCTTCCAAAGACTGACGTGCTCCTGATTGGGACATGATTACTTCGTAATTCGTCATTCGATCATTCCACAGGCAAGATGCCTGTGGTGCATTACTTGAACGACTCAGCAGAGGCATCGGAGGGCATGCGCCAGTCGCCGCGCGGTGACAGGCTGATCGTTCCGACCTTCGGCCCGTCCGGTATGCAGCTGCGCTTGAACTGCTGCGAGAAGAACCGACTGATGAATGTCTTCTGGAATTCCAAAAGCTTTTTCCTGTCATACTTCCCCTTGAATGCGATGTTCGCAAGATAGAGTATTTTTTCAGGAGGTGCTCCGTACTTGACGGTGTGGTACAGGAAGAAGTCATGCACTTCGTATGGTCCGATTATATCCTCGGTCTTCTGGACGATCTTGTCGGAGTCGTGCGGCAGGAGCTCCGGTGACACAGGAGTGTCAATGATGTCGTGAAGCACTTTCCTGAGTTCGGTGTGGGAATTGTCGGCGCCCCATGAGATCAGGTAGCGGATGAGTGTCTTGGGAACACCGCAGTTGACGGCGTACATGGACATGTGGTCGGCGTTGTAGGTGGACCATCCAAGAGCGATCTCGGAAAGATCGCCGGTTCCGACGACAATACCCTTTTCCTTGTTCGCGATGTCCATCAATATCTGCGTCCTCTCCCTTGCCTGGACATTTTCGTAGGTGACGTCGTGCGTCTTCGGATCGTGTCCGATCTCCTTGAAATGGTCCTTGCAGGCCGTCTTTATGTCGATTTCGCGGAAGTCGGCGCCGGACATGCGGCAAAGCTCCACAGCGTTCCTATATGTCCTGCCGGTAGTTCCGAACCCGGGCATTGTTATCGCTGTGATATCATTGTTCTTCCTGCCAAGCAGCTTCATAGCCTCCATCGAAACAAGAAGCGCAAGCGTTGAATCGAGTCCGCCTGAAATCCCTATTACGGCTTTTGCCGAACTGGTATGCTCCAGTCGTTTTGCGAGCCCCGCAGACTGGATGCTGAATATTTCGCGGCACCTTTCGTCGCGCATGGCGGGGTTGGACGGCACGAACGGATGCGGATCGATTTCCCTGCGGACTGAAGCAATCTTCACAGGCTTGTCCATCTTTATGAAAAGATATTTTTCCGGCAGCTCGTTGTCGGCAAATGAACTTGACGAGAATCTTGTATAGGCCAGTCGTTCGCAGTCGATGTCGGCGATGAGGATATTGCCTTTGCGCTGGAATCTTTCATTTTCCGCGAGCATGAGCCCGTTTTCGGCGATCATGGAATGTCCGCCGTAGACCAGGTCCGTGGTGGATTCGCCGACGCCCGCCGAACTGTAGACATATCCGGCGATGCACCGTGCGCTCTGCTGTTTCACGAGATCGCGCCTGTAGTCGGCCTTCGCGACGAGCTCGTTGCTTGCGGACAGGTTGGCGATTACAGTTGCTCCTGAGACGGCGTGGTACGAACTGGGCGGTATCACGTTCCAGAGATCCTCGCAGATCTCGACGGCGAGCTTGAAGTCCTCGTCGCATTCGAAGACAAGGTTTCTGCCGAACGGTATTTCTTTATTTCCTATCCTGACAGTTTCATTCTTGAACTTCTTGCCGGAAGTGAACCAGCGTTTCTCGTAGAACTCCCTGTAGTTGGGATTGAATGTCTTCGGTACGATTCCGCGGATCGCGCCCTTCTGTATTATGAACGCGCAGTTGTAGAGGCGGCTCTTGTGGAGCAGGGGGGCTCCGGCGATTATGACGATGTCCATCTTTTTTGCGAAATCCGCAAGTCCGATGACGACCGACATTGCTTTGCGTATCAGGCGTGTCTGCTGGAAGAGGTCGGCGCATGTGTAGGAAGTGATTGAAAGTTCGGGGAATACTATGAGCGCGGCGGATTCGCCGGACGCCTTGCGCACCAGCTCCTTCATCCCTGCCAGGTTGAATGCGGTGTCGGCGACCCGTGTTTCCGGTACTGCTGCTGCTACCCTGTAGAAACCATGCATTTTCGTTTTTCCGTTGTTTTACTCTTTTATATCTTGGAATATACATTAGATTTCCTAGGAATCCAAGGAGAGACATGAGATCCTGCTCCTATGGATCCTACTTGATTTACCGGGGGGAGCGCGTATTACGTCACATGAAGAATGGGAAGAAAATAATAATTGCCGTGCCGCACGGTTTTTGCGCAGGTGTCAGAAGGGCGCTTGAAACTGTCGAGAAGGCCTTGGAGCTGTACGGCAAACCCGTATACGTCAGGCACGAGATCGTACACAACGAGTATATTGTCGACGCCCTGTCTGGAAAAGGCGTTGTCTTTCTTGAGTCCATTTCAAAACTCCCGAAAAAATCCCATCTGGTCTTCAGCGCGCACGGAGTCTCGCCGGAAATAGAGGACGATGCCGTCGCTAAGGGCCTCGACATCATAGACGCCACCTGCCCGCTTGTGAAGAAGATCCACCTGCAGGCGGTCAGCTATGCCACGAAAGGATTTGCCATAATAATAATAGGACACAGGAAACACCCCGAAGTCGTAGGTACGGCAGGACAGATCGATGACAGCTTCATCGTCGAATCCCTCAAGGACGTAGAAAAGCTTCCCGCGATAGCCCAGAAGCGGATTGCGTGCCTGACGCAGACGACTCTGAGCGCCGATGACACCAGGGACATCATATGCGCGATCAAGAAGAAGTTCAGAGGGCGCAGGATCGCCGTCCTCAACGATATATGCTATGC
>JBAQUG010000529.1:0-20082 GCA_049297395.1 Victivallales bacterium
TCCCCACCCTACATCGCTGTAACGCAGTTACGTTCAGATACAGACCGGAGATCGTATGTCTGGAGAGGACTTTCACCTCCCCATGATGTGCGCCTCACAGGCGCACGAGTACCGGCTTTAGCCGGAAGATTGCTTCTTCATGAAATGCGTAAAATAATATATCCTATGGTTTCAACCATAGGTACTATGAGAAAACATGGTTCGCCTTGAAGAGGCGAAATATATTCCGTCCCTACAGGACATATCATCTTTGCACATACGTTCTAGATTCGACTTGTCTTACGATGAGTGGAAGGAATCCTTGCAGTGTGCGCTTTTGTTTATTTTTCGCAGCTGTATATGACGCATAAGAAAAAGCTGTGCCTTCGTCACACGCAGTCCAGGGTCAGGCCGAAGCCCTGACGTAAACACAAGAAACAATTACTATATTCCTCTAATAGTTTTATTGCGCTGGAAAACGCCTGATTTTCGTATTCCGCAACCGCTATAAATATGTTGCCGCCCTCCTATTGATTTTTACGGCTTTCAGGATTATAATATTACCATGAAAAGAGTAATCATAATTACGGCTGTGTGCCTTATTCCTGCGTCGACGCTTTTCGCGATGCCCAAGACTGTCGTTTCCGATTCTACGATAACAAACGAATCGAGCGGGGAGAACACCGCCATCGGCAGTTCAAATATAAACACTGGTGTCCAGGCTTCCGGTGCACAGATAAGTGAATCCGAGATATCCACAAAGACAAAAGCCAACATCAATGCAAACAGTTCCACTGTGAACACCGGCCTCAAGGCCGAGGGGGCGCGAATAGAGAACTCAACACTCAAGACCAACACCAACGCTGGAAGCATCAACGCTACAAACTCCAGGATTAGCACCGGAATCGAAGTCAGCGGAGCCACGAATTCGGACTTGGAATCAAATGTCTCAATCGGCTCGATTAACGCGAAGAATTCCACCGTGAATGTCGGTTCGATCAAGGGAGAGGCCGAAGGCAAGGCGGTTAGCACCAATGTCGGAGTAGGCGATATCAAGGCCAGGAACGAGACCAAGAACATCGGGAACGTCAACTTGAATGGCGGACCGGGCTCGGGTGGAAACTCGAAGGTCTTCAAAAAGGATGAAGCTGGTGGCAGCAGGAGCCAGGCTGAGACGAATATCGGTACGGTGAATGTCGACAGCAACCGTGTAAGAGAGGTCAATGTCACCGTCGGAGACGGAGGAAGCCTGTCACAGAAGATCAAGGAGAGGAACATGTCGAAGACGTATTCCGACAACGACGGAGTCGACCCCAGCGGGACCAAGCACGTGTTCGTGGGCGAGAAGGAGAAACGGAAGGCCGAGAAGGAAGGCGGCGACGCCGGCAGCGTTGAAATCAGGAGCGACAACAGGAAAGTGCACAAGGTCGACGTTTTCGTGGAATAAAGTTCAACCCTAATCCGAACAATAAAAACCTATGCGATCAATCTTTAAGACAATAATGCTTACAGTGGCATTTTCCTTTCTATTCTTTTTGACGTCCTGCGCGTTCACCGACTGGATGCAGGGGAAGACCAGCGACGAGGAGGTAAAGGAACTCGACGCCAGCATGACGATGCCTGAAAAACGGGCGACACCGTTCGACGATGCGCTCCGCAGCCTGGGGGCGATGCTCACCGCGCATGATATTCCGCAGACGGCCGTCCAGAGCAAGAACATCGGGAACCAGACTGCGGAGAAAATTCTTCCCAGCGATCTTTATGTGATGATATCCACCGCGCTGAACAAGATCGGCAAACAGGTCTTATTCATCCCCTACGATGCGAAATACATCGTGAGCGAGGCCACCACTGGCGGACAGATCAACAGGATTTATCCGGACATAGTCGTCACCGGCGGTATAACAGGATTCGACAAGGAGATGATAGAGAAGGAGCGCAGGGGCGAAATTGAAGGCGGATGGGCCGGCGCGTCCGGAGCCGCGAGATACGATGTCGCCACGGGAATTTCGCAGATCTCGCTCGATCTGAACCTGCTCGACTACAAGACGCAGTCGTCGTTCCCCGGAGTTCTAGCTACAAACGCGATCCTGCTTAGGAAGGACAAGCTTGGCTGGGGGGTGTCCGCGTATTACATGGGATGCGGCGGCTCCTTCGATTCAAAGGTGAAGACGCAGCAGGGAGTCTATGTCGCGCTCCGGATGCTCGTTGAATACAGCCTGCTCGAAGTCCTCGGCAAATATTTCAATGTGCCTTACTGGAAATGCATCAAAGGCGCGAATCCCGATCTCGACATGATCGCGAGGATGACCGAAAACTACAAGGAGATGACGCCGGACCAGCAGATCCCCATCCTTAAGAAATATCTTTTCATACACGGGCACAAGGGGATCAACCGGAAGACCAATACCTTGAACGCATATGAACAGCAGGCGCTCAGCAGGGCGATGCGGCAGTATGGGGTTTCAACGAACGCGGAACTCATGGTGAAGATGTGGGAGGATGTGAATGTCGACACGGCGAAGGAGATCGTAATCCAGGACAGGCGCAACCGCGCGGTTGAGTCCAGGCAGGCGGCTGTCGAGCAGGAGAAGCGTGCCCAGGCGGCGGCCCAGCAGGAGGCGGAACGCAAGGCGAAGGAAGCCGATGAGCTGAAGGAGCTGCAGGCCAAGTACGACAACTTCATCGCGGCAGGCGACAACTACGTGAAAGAGGGGAAATATGAAAAGGCGCTTGAAGGATACAGCAACGCCCTGAAGATCGGACCAAACATGAAATATCCGAACGAACAGGTCGCTAAGCTCAGGTCCTTCCTTGAAAAGCAGAAGGCCGCCGAGGAGACATACAAGGCTGCAGTAGCAGCAGGCGACGAGTTCTTCAATTCCAAGAACTATGAAAAGGCCAAGCTGGAATTCGACAAGGCTGCAGCTGTAAAACCAGATGACGAATATGCGGCGAAAAAACTAGGAGAGCTGAACAAGCTTCTATCACATAAGAAACCTTCCGGCGTCGGAAAAATAAATGAAAAGGACTTCAACGATGAATGAGAAGAAAAAAAGAATAATTGCGAAATCCGCAGTCCTGCTCACTGGTGCGATATTCGCGTTCATGACGAGTTCATGCAGCGTGCTCGACTGGTTCGGCGGAAAGATAAGCGATGACGAGGTCACCGACATGGAGAAGGACATGGGCACTCCGAACCAGAGGGCGACAGTCTACGACGAATCTCTCAAGAAATTCGGGCTCATGCTGGAGGCCTACAATATCGCATCGACAAAGGTGCAGAGCAAGGTGATCAGCAACGACACCGCCGAGAAGACTCTTCCCGACGACGTATCGAAGATCATGGCGACCTCCCTCAACAAGATGGGCAGGAACATCATCTTCATTCCCTACGATCCCAACTACGTGATCAACGAATCCACCACCGGCGGAAACATAAACAGGAGCCTTCCCGACATCGTGGTCGCCGGCGGAATCACCGAGTTCGAAAAGGATCTGATTGAAAAAGGAAGAGACCTCAAGATGGAAGGCCAGGTCCAGAAGGGCGACTGGGGTTCAAAGTACAATGCCGACGGCGGAGCCGGATACAAGGCGGGTTCCAATCTCTCACGCATGACCCTCGACCTGAACCTCCTGGACTACAAGACGCAGGCGGCGCTCTCCGGCATCCAGGTCTCGAACACGATCAACATCCGCAAGACAAATCTTGGATGGAGCATCGGCGCATACTTCCAGGGATGCGGACTCTCGTTCGACTATTCACTGAAGAAACAGCAGGGAATCTATTCAGCGCTCAGGATGCTTGTCGAACTCAGCGTCCTTGAAGTCCTGGGGAAATATTTTGAAGTTCCATACTGGCGTTGCCTAGAGGGCGCAAAGCCCGACCAGGCGATGTGCACGAGAATGCTCGAGGAGTTCAACGATCTGCAGGAGGCAAACCAGGGAGCCTACCTCAAGGAATATCTTTTCCTGAGCGGGTATGACACTTTCGACCGGTCGAAGGGCTTTTTCAGTGAATCTGAAAAACAGTCCCTGAACGAAGTCATGAAACAGCAGGGAGTCACGGGCAAAGGCGACCTCTTCATGAAACTCTGGATGAACGTACCGCTTGAAGAGGCGAGGAAACGCATCAAGGACCATAAGAAAATAGTCGAGTTCAAACGCCAGGAAATGGCTGAGGCCCAGAGAAAGGCGCAGATAGAGGCTCAGAAGAGGGCCGCAGCGGTACAACAGCCGCAAGCACAACCACAGCCGCAACCTCAAGCTCAGCCGGCGGCGGCACAGCCAAAACCCAAGGCGCCCGCAACGTCAGGCGATTCAAAGGAAAAACCGGTTGGGCTTGGTCCGGTGAATGAATTCTAACGGTATTTGTTAAGTAAAACAGGCTTTTAGCCTGTTTTTGGAAATTGCAGACAGGAATGTCTGCATTACTCAAAGAAGGGGATCCGCAGATGAAAAGGGGCATTTCATTTCAATGTTTCAGCATTTCCATGCTTTCATTCATACTTGCCGCCCTGCCCTGTAGTTCCTACGCCGGCGCTTCCTTTGATCCGACACAGGGTGTAGTAATCCAATGCGACCTGGGAAATGTCTCCGGCTACAAGCTGCAATGCGTTAATTCGCCGGTGACCGCCAAGGCGGCTGGATCAATCGGTCCGGGCTGGCTCTTCTCGCTCGACGCATCATTGAAGGCAAGCCCCGACGCACAGGCCGTCCTGATTTCCACATTCTCAAGGAACTTCTCATTCCTGCAGTCTCCTGACGGAACCTACAAGCCCATACCGGGAACAACAGGAGCCCTTGACAGGCTGGACGAGGAATTCTATCTGACTTCCGAGGGTGTCAAACTCCATTTCTCAAAGGACGGCATCCTGAAATCCGTGCAGGACAAATCAGGAGACTCGTCTATTTTCTCATTCGACGGCAAAGGCAGGATCAACGGATGGACCTTGAAGTCCGACAAGGCGGTCGACGTATCGTTCGACGACGATCTCGGCATGAATTCCGGCTCCTCTGAAAATGGAAAGGTCGCATGGAACAAGGAAGGATTCATCGATTCTATTTCCACTGGAAAGAAAGGCGAGCTGCGTTTCTCCTACGAAAACGGGAGGGTCAAGGGCATCGTCTCAAGCGGCGGCCAGAAATGGAGATTCAAGTATGACGGCAGGTCGCGGATTGCGGAATTCGCAGAACCCGGAAGAACTTTCAGCATAACCTATGACAAGGACGGACGCGCCGCATCGCTGGAAAGCTCCACCGGAGAAACGCAGTATTTCAAGTATGCCGCAGGAAAGGACGGGGAGGAGATGGTCAAGATCTGGAATTCAGCGACTGAAAGGGAGACCGAGTACAAGACCAATCCGAAAACCGTGACCATCCTCGAAAGCAAAATCTACACACCTCCTGAAACGACACTCCTGATAGACAGGGAAAAAGGAACTGCAGGATACAGGACTGCCGACGGCAACACGTATACTCTTGTGAGGAAGCCAGACGACATCACGGAATTCCGTTCTGCCATAAAAGGCTCGATACCTATGGTAATGACCCTGACTCCCGATGAAATGGTCGTGAGGAACGAGGCCGGCGAAGAGCTGTTCAGGGAGAAGACCGCGGCGTCCAAGTTCATTTCCAGGACGGCCGGGGAATTCAAGTCCGATGGCATTCTCAAGGACAGCAGCGGAAACGTGCTTGAGCTGATTTCGGGCGGGAACACGGTTGCCACCTTCAAGTATGACAACGCTGGACTCCTCAAGGAGATCGTATCGCCTTCCGACAAGGTTCTGGCATCATTGAAGTATGATGGGAGAGGGCGTCTGCTTTCGATTACAAATGCCGCGGGCGACAAGACCGCATACGGCTATGACGACAAGAACAGCTCCATCATTGTAACCGCACCCGACGGATCGAAGAAGCAGTATTATTTCGATACAGGCGGACGACCGATAAGGACTCTTTTCCCGATGGATAAGGAAGTCCGTTACAACTACGGGAAAGACGGGATGGTATCTTCGGTTGAATCGCCCGGATTCGATCTGCAGGAATATTTCAATTCATACGACAGTTCGACATCATATCTCAGCAGCACGCTTTCCGGGAGATGGGATTTCAAGAGCGTAGACGACGGAAAGTATGTGGTTCGTGCATCGCCTGATTCGGTCATGACTAACTTCTGCTACGACGGGAAAAAACGGCTCTACGCGACAACGGATGAAAAAGGACAGGCGCTTGCAGTCTACAACTACGACAAGGCAGGGAACCTTGCGAATTTCGCAAATGCCGGGGTGAAATATGATTTCAGCTACGACGATCTCGGCAGGCAGGCGTCGGTCAAGGAACTGAACTCCGGCTATAGCATGGCGTATTCCTACAATAGACGTGGCGTCATAGGCGGGATCCGGGATTCGGACAAGGATGTAACTGATTACGTTTATGATTCAGCGGAAAGACCGGTTGAAATAACCAGCTCCAGGGCCGGTAAATTCACAGTCAAATACAATTCCATAGGCATGCCCGCCCTGCTCTCACGTCCGAACGGCGTCAAGACGAAATGGGATTACGACGACATGGGGCGTCTTGCAAAACAGTCGAGCATCTTCCCCGATGAAAAGGACAACTACTCGCTGTCCTATAAATACGACTCCGTCGGCAACATAGATGAAATCACCAGTTCCGGGGACGGTAAGACCTCCTTGAAATACGATCAGCTCTCCCAGCTTTCCGGAATAAAAGCCGGGAAGGAAGGCGAAATGAAGATCGAATATGACAAGTGGGGGAACCTGCTGCGCTACGGCAACCTGAAGGCTGGATTCAGGGCGAACGGATCCGTGAAACTATCCGACAGCTTCGAGTATGCCTGCGATACTTATGCCAGGATCGCATCTGCAAAAACAGGGGCCGAACTCCTGACGTTCAAATACGACAGGGAGAACAGGCTCGAGTCGATCCTCTCCAACGGCAAGGAACTGCTATCGTTCGGATATGACAATCCTGGAAGACTCGTCTTCTCCAGGGAAGGCGGCATTTCGACAAGGTACTTCTACTCTCTTGGTTATCTCTGCGCGGCTGTATCCTCGGAGAAAAAGGAGACTGTTAAATATGTGAATTCCCCGCTGACCGGCGAATGCCTCGCGGTGATCAGGGCCGATGGAAAAGTCGAATATCCGCTTTCGGATCCGACCGGAACGGTGACGCATCTTACCAATGAAAATGGCGCGATCACGTCCGTCCGCCAGTTCGAGATCATGGGCCTGGCCAAAGGTGAAGACAAGATGAGGATTGCGATGGGCTACTGCGGCAATGTCCAATTCCTGAACGGACGCATAACATTCGTCGATGGCACTGCCTTCCTCACGCAGGCGGCAAGGGCCATGGCTGTCAGGGCGCCCGCTCCGAAGGATCGGGCTCTCAAGAGTTACAATCCGCTATCGATGCTGAACGCGAATCCATTTGACAGGATCACAACACGTTTCTAGGGGAAATGAATGAAGGAGCTTTTAAAAAAACTGATGCTGACTGGGCTTTATGCGGGCCTGGCGCTCACTTTTTCATCCTCCCTCGTCCCAACCCTATATTCAGCTGATGACGACAACCGTCCGGCAACATATCCTGTAGTAATCGACACTGTCCCCACCTACTCTGGAAACAAGGCTGAAATCGAAAACGCCTTCAAAGGAGTCGCCGGACAGAATACGACCGCCAGGGATCTGGCGATTTCCTTCAAGAACAACGATATCCTGAATTCACGTTCCGGCTCGGGGGGGATCAAGTTTGACAGCTACGTGAAGAACCAGCAGGCGTACACCAAGTGGGTGGGCGAGATAAACGCCAGGACCTGCGCCGAGACCGGGCTCAAGGCGGAAATCCAGACGGGCAGCAAGATAAGGGTGGGAACGGATTCCGACTTCCTGGTGAGGAACCCCGACGGCTCGCCTATGACGATGGAGAAGATCAAGCTCCAGATCGACACCTTCAACAAGAATGCGAACGAATACTTCAAGAACAACGGCGCCGCCGAGTGGAGCAGCACGAACTGGGCGAAGAAGCTCGACATAGATTTCATGCCGGACGCGAACAGCATGAGCAAGGAGGAATGGTCCAAGTTCCAGGCGTTCGCGAAAGAAGTCGGGATGCATGTGTACCAGAGCCAGGAAGCCGCGCAGGTGGAGTTCATCAAGAGGGAGAACAAGCTGCTCTCCGACACCGCCGGCGAGGCAAGGAACAACTATGAGAAGGCGAAGGGCGAAGGCAAGACAGGCGATGAGCTGGCAAAACTGAAGAACGCCTACGAAAAGGCCAACGGCGAATACAACAGCTTCAAGAACAATCCGCAGAACGAACTCACCCCCCAGAAGCTCTCCAAGTATGTGAATGAATGTTCGAACATGGCGCAGGACTACCAGAAGGCCTTCAAGTCCGACTCCGAGATGCTGAACAAGCTGAAGAACGATCTCTGGACGAAGAATTCGAACCTGGTCGCCGACACCGAAGGCAAGATGAACATCGAGCGTGCGAAGTTCGCAAAGATGATCGAGCGAATAAACACGACGAGCACTGAACTCTGCGAGAAGCTCAACATCCCGAAGCCGGAATCACTCAATTCCAATTTGATGAACGAAGTTAGGACTGCGGCGAAACGCGATGCGGGGGAATTCGAGAAACCTGCGGCAACCGTCGCGGAGAACAGCCAGAAGATCTTTGAGACGTCGGTCAAGGAATTCGTGAACATCAACGTGCAGGGTGCGGCGCAGAATCCCGCCGAGGCGGGCAAATACCAGCAGGCGATAGCCGAAGCCATAAATCAACTTCCGCCAAAACAGCAGTCTGAAATAATCAACGAGCTGTCCGTAAGAAATGGAGAGAAGTTCGCCCAGGGTGTCACAGGCGAGATGGCGAAGCTTCCACCGCCGCCTGCCCCACCTGAACCCGGCATCATCGACAAGGCCAAGAATGCCTATGCCCAGACCTCCAGGATCGGTGAGTTCGTAGATGGAAATGTCCAGAAAATCCTGAAAAACTGCGGGGTTGAAGCAGCTCCTCCAGGTTCCCCTGAAAAACTGCATGGCGCACTTAAATGGGGCGGCTATGTCCTGATCGGGCTCCAGGCGTATGATATCGCCAAGGACTACCACGAAGGCAGGATCGACGGCTACGGGGTCGCGGTGCGCGTGGGGGAAATGGGGTACGGGATAGCCTATGGAATGGCGGAATTCGCGGTGATAACCGCAGTGCTGGGCCCGACGATAGCGACAGGATATGCGGTTTTCACTACTTCATATGCGCTGACGCGGGAATTCATGAGCCGGACAGGTCTTGACAAGCCTGTGCAGGGCGCGTTCTACAACAGATGGTTTGGCGGAGATGCCGCAGCTGAAGGTCCGATGCTTGATGAAATAAGAAGACAGTTCCTTGATGCGATTGCCAAGGGGCATAAACTCGCCGACGGGATGACTCCTGAACAGGCCTGGCAGAAGATACTGCAGAACTTGAAGAACGGCGGAAAAATATATGTGGGCGTCTTCTCTCCCTACAGTGTGCCCAATCTGCCAAAAATCGGCACTGGCACAGGCAAGGCGAACGTCACAGATTCGACGATCACAAATACTGTCAGCGGAACCTCCACGGCCACCGGCAAATCAGAGATCAATACAGGAATAAACGCCCAGGGCGCAGAAATCAAGGATTCTACCATAACAAACACGGTCAATACCGAGATCGAAGCAAAGGACCAATCCAAGGTCAATGCAGGAGTAAGCGTGAACAATGCGACAATAGAGAGTTCCACCATAACCAATGAAGTCATCGGCAAGAAAATAAATGCCGAAGGCGGCTCCACGGTGAATTCCGGAGTCAAGGCAGACAACACGAGCATAACCGGAGGTTCGACCATAAAGAACACCGTCATAGGCGGAAAGACAGACGCAAAGGGCAAATCAAAGATCAACGAAGGGGTGAAACTGGAGAAGGATCCAGATGAATAAAACACTTGATTTTCATCTTGGATTATGATAGAATAAGCGCTGAAACATTGATATTGCAGTCTATATAAATTATAAGGAGATATGAAAATGAAAAAAATGCTGGTCATGGTGATTGCCGGTCTCTTTGTCGCTTCGTACGCGATGGCCCTGCCGAAGACAACCGTTGAAAACTCCACAATCGAGAATGAAAACAAGGATGTCAACAACACAGCCACGGAGAAATCCAAGATCAATTCCGGTATCGAGGCCGTAGGAGCCGAGATCAAGGACTCAGAGATCTACAACAAGAACACCCGCGTGACGAATGAGGCGAAGGGCGGTTCGAAGATCAATTCCGGCGTCGAGCTCAACAACGCCAAGGTGACCGAAGGTTCCCTTATTGACAACAAGAACACCGAAGTCACCAACAAGGCCGAGGGCAAATCCAAGATCAATTCCGGTATTGAGGCCAATGACGCGACGATCAAGGGTTCGAAGCTTATCAATGAGAATACGAATGTGAAGAACACCGCCAAGGACGGTTCCATCATCAATTCAGGAATAGAAGCCAATGGAGCGAAGATACTTGACGGCTCCACCCTGAAGAACACAAACGAGAACGTCACCAACATAGCCGAGGGCAAATCAAAGATCAATTCCGGCATTGAAGCCAATGGGGCGACTATCAAGGACGGTTCCACTGTGACAAACGAGAATATCGGCAGGGTTGAAAATACGGCGAAAGGCGGCTCGAAGATAAATTCGGGGATTGAACTCAACAATGCGAACGTCACCGACGGTTCGAAAATCACGAACACAAACAAGGACGTGACAAACGAAGCCACCAACAAGTCCGTGATCAACTCCGGAATCCAGGCGAACAACGCCGATATCAAGAATTCCACGATCAAGAACACCAATGAGGGTGTCAAGAACAAGGCCGACAATTCAGTCATCAACTCGGGTATCAACCTCGGAGACTGAAGATCATGTCCATACTGTCTGTGAAAATACCGGACGGAGACGCAGTACGCCGTTGCTTATGCCGTACTGGGACCGCATTGGCCTGCGCTGGACTTCTACTGTCGGCGATGGAACTTTCCGCCGGCCAGAAGGAACTGATGGAAAAGAAGGTCAGGGAGCTGATAGAACTGAACAAGATAGTTGTTGAAAAGAATGTCGATCTGAAGAAGTACAACAACCAGACGGTCTTCATAAAGGCGCGGCTCCAGCAGGTTTCGGACAGTGAATACAATGTCAAGGTCGAAGAGGTTTCAGTTGAAGGAATAAAGACAGAAGGGAAGAAAGGCGATGACGACAGCGTCGTCATAAAGGCCAGGATCTCGGAAAAGCCCGACAAGACATTCTATCTTGACCTGGATCATATCCTTCCTCCAGAAAAGAAGGAAGCTGACAACAAGGAAAAGGAAAAAACAAAATGAGGACAGCGGCAGCAATAATTCTTGCGTTCGGCATCTGCGCCGGCCTGGCTGCGCAGGAACAGAAGATGAGTCCTTCGTCAAAGAAGCTGAACTCGATAAACTGCGCCAAGGTGCTGGCTGAGAGGAATATTGTTGAAACGGTCTATGGCATAAAGCTCAGGTTCACGGAGGAGGTCAACAACATACTTGAAGGGTCGTTCCAGGGCAGTGTCGAGACGAAGACCGGAAAGAGGACCATCAAGGGCATAGAATTCGAACCTGTGAAATACGATGCGGCAAAGGATATCGCCCAGGCCACCGCGACGCTCAAGCTCAGCAATATCGCGGACATAATCGACAAGGAGAAATTCAACATAGACAAGTTTCCCGACAAGGTCATCAAGCGGACTGCATTCGCGACATCCAGCCCCGACAAGGCGAGGAAGATCGCCGCGATAAGGGCCGCCGAGATCGACGCCTACAAGAATCTGTACAAGAAGATCGGCGGATTCACGCTGGAGAGCAACACCAAGATTGAAAACTTCGTCCTCAAATCGGAAAATGTCAAGGCTTCCGTGATCGGGGCGCTGATGGGCGCCGACTTCATGGGGTTCAGCTGGGAGGGGGAAGGAGACGACGCCATTGTGACAGTCAAGCTCCGCATCAACGCAAAGGAACTGAGCGAGATGCTGGGCGAGAAGATAGTCGACATGGACAAGGAATTCATAGAGGCCGAAGGACAGGGTGCACAGAAGGCCGCCGCAATCCCCCAGAAGAAGAACGAGGAAGGCAAGCAGGCCGTCAAGACCGATGTCATTGAAGGCAACATAAACATAATGCCGTAAAGAACCAATATATGAAATCATTCAATCTCCCGATAATGGCAGCAGTTTTTTTTCTTTTCGTAATGGGTATCCAGCTTCCCGGACAGGATGCGGAAAACAAGGAAGTTACCGGAGTCGGAACAGCCGAAGGCAATCCTGATGCCGCATCTGAACAGGCCCTTGCCCAGGCCCTCAGGGATGCGGTAAGAAAAGGAGCCGGCGTCGATGTGATGGGCGAGACCAAGGTGGAGAACTTCCAGACTGAATACGACAGGGTCCTGACTTCGTCATTCGGCTACGTCGAGAAATACGAGATCACCGAACAGAAGTACGACAACAAGGCAAAGACCTACACCGTAAAGATCAAGGCCGTGGTGAAAAAAGGGACTCCCGGCATGGACAATGTGATGGCGCTGCGGCTTATTGTCAAGCGCGTCGAATCGCCCAGAGTGCTTGTGGCATGCGATGAAAAAATAATAGGCCTCGACAACAAGTCCACACTCGCCAATGACACCCTTACCGAGATGGCCCAAAAAAGCGGTTTTCAAGTCATCGACAAGGAAGCCGTGGACATCAGGAGCGAAAAGGAAGCCAGGAGGGACGAACTTCTCGGGGATGACAAGTCCGCGAAGGTAAAGCGTTCCGGAATTGCCAATCAGTATGACATCATAATTACCGGTACGGTGACAGGCGAGATCGGCGCGATCGAGGAGCCGTTTCCGGACATGAAGACAAGGGACATATCGCTTGGCTTCAATCTCAAGGCCCTATGGGCCGATTCAGGCGAGACGATTGCAGTAGCCAAACTGCCGGCGGCGACGTACCAGGCGAAAGGGCTTGATCCGGTGACACTGCCAAACCAGCTCGCAAGGAAATATCTCGCAAAGGTACTTGAAGGACAGGACGTAGAACTCAAGGATGAGAACGCATACAAGCTTTTCAGGAAGATTATTTCAAAATGGATAACCGAACTTGATCTTGGCGCGAAAATCAGGGTGGAATTAAAGCAGATCGACAAGAAATCGCTCGACGACCTGATCGCTTCGCTCCAGGGCACCAGCAGCATCTCCTACGTATGGCTCAGGGAATTCGACAGCCGCCTGTTCTCGGTAGTTGAGGTCGAAACTCGCCTTGCTTCGCCAAAACTTGCAGATGAAATCCTGAAGAAGCTCGGAACCAGGTATGTCCTGGACCAGTCCACAAAGAGGAACCTGCGCTTCATGCCGAAATAATTTTCCATTAAATACGCATTGACACTTTGTAAATCAGCACTAATTCATTAACTTAAAAACGCAGTAAAAATCATATATCAAAGGCAGATGTGAACTTTAAGACAGTCATATTCATGGTAGCCCTCTCGGCATGTGCAGTTCTTCCAGGATGCGTCACATCACCCGGCGGAATAGCACCTTCGACAGTTCCTATCACCTCAAAGGATACCTATACTATTATAAAGACCGACGCATCGGCCAGCGACGGGGCTGTCGTCCTCTTCGGAATACCTCTCAAGACATGTAGTGCATATGATGCGCTCCAGACAGCCAAGGAGAACTATGGAGCTGACGCCCTCATCAATGTGACGCTGGAAAACAAATCATACTGGATAACCATTCTTCCAATCGTAGTGTATTCCAAAATCTCCATCAGGGGCGATGCGATTAAATTCAACAGGGGAAAGGCAGATTGAAAATGTACAGGAACATCATAGCCGTCCTATTGCTTGCGCTCCTTCCCGCCTGCACTACCGTGGTGGGCATATCTCCATCGACTACTCCTATAACTTCCGAGGATTCATATACCGTAATAGGCCATGTGACGGGGCGTTCGACCGGGGCGATCTGGTTCTTCATACCTACGATGCCCGACACCCCCTCCAAAAATGCCCGTGACAACGCAATAGCTTCGAAAGGTGCAGATGGCCTGATTGAAGTTACCGAGGAATATACATCCTTTTCGCTGCTCCTTGTGACTTTCGTATGGACAACGGTCGAAGGAACCGCCATAAAAATCAAACGCGGCGGAGCAATAGGTGCTGAAAAATGAAATTCCTCCTTTTCATCCTATTGGCTTCAATATCCATGCTGACGACAGGATGCGGCTCCATCTACTACCTGAAACATACCCCCCAGTCGGCTGAGTTCTCACCTGACCAGAAAGGCGTGCTTGCGGCCAATAAGAGCAACGTTCCGTGCAGGGTCGAGGTTATATGCCCTGACGACATGGTCGGCGAACTCGGTCACTTCTCCCTAGCCCATTATCCATTGAAACAGATTCTAAAGGACACATTCAGCAATGCCGTCTACGCATCGTTCAACCAGCCTGGAGGGGAAGTTGTTGATGCGTTCACACTCCGTGTCGAAGTCTTCAAATCCGAGCTGGACATGCATGCCCAGGTCTATTCCCTTTATCTTCTCATAACACTGGAGGAGCCAGGGGAGAAGAAAGTGGTCACGCTGCGCCAGGAAAAAACAGTGCACGGCGACATAAAATCCGAGGAAGTGGTTCCTGAACTGGTCTATTCGGCCGCAAAAGACCTTGCGGTTGATTCGGTCAAGGATCTCAAGTCCAATCCAAAGGTCATAAAGACAGTTTCAAGATTCTCGGACAAGTGATCTCCGCGGATTCAGCTACTCGTCAAGGGTCTTGAGAGATTTCAAATTCGCCTTCTGATTTCCACCGCTCTCATTCTTAGAAGACTCCTTTTCAGGCACTGACACGTCGGCATCCTCTACAGGCACCCATTGCGGGCGTCCTGCCCCAGACTTATCCACTTCCAGCATCCATGCTTTTCCGGTATATGTATCCAGCTTGAAGACGGCTGAAATCACATGGTCCCCGGTCTTGCTGCCATTTGGAAGAGTAGTTCCGCTTATGGTATATGCACCGCCGAAGAGGATATATCTTGCGGTATTGATTATAGAAGTAATGTTCTGTCCGCCACCGCCCTTCTGCGCAAACGATGCGATGGGGAACAGCATAGATGCAAGGAGGAGGCACACAAGCACGCATAATCTCTTTTTCATGGAAGGCTCCTTCGATATTAGTTTATATTAAATTATTGGCACAGCGAAACCACACAGGCCGTTTGAAAACTTCACAACAGGATGTCCCTGTAGTCCGAAATGTATATCCGTCCATCTGATTCGGCCAGTTTTTTTGAAAGATCCATATTTATTCCAGCCGTCCTGCACCGCTTGAGGAATTCGCCCACCGTCTCAGTCTTTCTGGAATTGAATGTCGCTTTCTTTGTAAAGACCAGGATGCTTTCAGCATCGTTGATTTTGATCCAGGCCAGAGGCATATGGTGCACAAGCCTGTGGAACTGGAGCTTGAATGATTTCAGCCAGAGGCTTTCGGCCTCGGATTCAGACATTCTTTCATTCTCATATTTCTCATCGAATTTCTCATCCATCAGGATCCTGTTGTCTATCATCGCCTGGCCATCCATCGAGTTCCTTATGCTCATCCCCTGCCCCAGACAGCTTTTGAACACCCTGGAGTAGGAACCTTTGCCTGCGAGGATCTGGAGCCTCCTCTTGTCCCAGAGCTTATCGACCTCGGCCGCCTCGGCCGCCAGTATCCTGTACCATACTGCATCGGCGGCCTGGAAATCCTTCGCGAGTCTCGCCTTCAGGAGGATCTCGCCGGCCTCCCTGTCGTTGATCTCGCCCCTGAACGCGCCGATTATCCTCACCATCTTGAAGAACTGGGAATCCAGCATCTTCTTTTTTTTCTCCACCCCATAAGGATCCACAAGGAAGAAACTCATGTCATCCTTTCTCACCATGATATTGCCGAGATGGAAATCCGGATGATAGACCCCCGATGACATGAACCTCCTGAAGAATTCCGAAAACGAATCAAGAAACCTATCTTTCAGCTTCTCCGTGGCGCATGCTTCAGTGAACCAGTAGGTCCTGGCGTTGACAGAATGTTCAAGTTCCTTTGCGATCAACATGCTTTCGGAGCCCCTCTTTGCCCATCCGCAGATTTCTATTGATGGTATTCCGTGCTCATGGAGGAGCACCGAAGAATTGAATTCAGACTTGCTTTTGGGGACAAAGGACGAGCGTATCTTGGAAGTGAGGGAGACTGGATAATTGTATTTCACATAATATGCTGCGCCGTTGTTTTCAACCTTGAAGACAGCCCTGACCCTGCTCGACTTGACCATGTTCTTCTTCGCAAACTCCTTCCAGGAATCAAACCATGGGGCAAGGATGGACGGATCGGTTATCGACCAATCCCATCCGTTGACTTTTATTTCCTGAAATTTACAGTCAGCAGCATTATTCATAAAAACAGTCCAATCGAATATACATTATAATATCCATCAAAGAGTTACATATATCAAGCCATATATTGGATTTTAAACGACCGAAGTCCCGGATACGTCCTCCCGGGCGGCACTCAGTATGATTCCGGCTCCGAGCATTGTGGACACCAGTGAACTTCCGCCGTAGCTGAACATTGGAAGAGTAATGCCTGTAGGCGGCATCAGCCCTACGTTCACACTGATATGGATGAACGCCTGGAAAGTTATCATTGAAGTCATTGAACAGATGAACAATTTCCTGAAGCCGGAATCGGCCCTGTCCGCGAGCCTGAACCCCGAATATGCGAAAAGCGCAAATCCGAAGATGACCGGAAGCACTCCGAGAAACCCGACGGCCTCTGTCAAAGATGCGAATGCGGAATCGCTGTATGAGAGGGGGAGATATGAGTTGGCCCACAGGCAGTTCCCCCAGTCTACTCCAAGAATCCCGCCCCGTGCAAGAGTGTATTGGAACTGCAGGATATGCCATCCTGAGCCGGAAGGGTCGCTTAATGGATCGATGAATCCGACCATTCTCATGAGTATGTAGGGCTTGTGGTGCACCACCCACATGCAGGCTGGAACGACGGCAAGTGTTGAGATCAGGAGGACCATGTATGAGCCACCTCCGACCAGGTAGACGGCCAGCATGCCGGCAACATAGATTATGACTGTTCCAAAGTCCGGCTGAAATGTGATCGGGACTATCCAGAGGACTAGGACAAGTGCGAGGAAGATGAAATTCCTGATGCCACCCGATGATCTGTTGAATATCCAGCAAAGGAAAAGGATGTAGAAGGGTTTTGCGATTTCAGAGGGCTGGATGAAGACTGAGCCGAATGCGTACCAGCCTCTCATGCCGTTTATCTTCACCCCGAGGAAAAGTACCAGGACGAGCGGGATGAAAAGCGAGGCTGCAAGCCATGGGGTGTAATCAATATACGACTTGAACGGCACCTTCGAGGCGCAGTACATCAGAGCCATGCCTATCATCAGCCACAGGAACTGGCGGACCGCGAAATAAAAAGGGGCATTGCTGTAGACCGTAGCATTGTAGATGGCGAGACATCCCCATAGCCCAAGCAGGAAAAGAACTGCATGCACAAAGAGCGGAAACGTGATTGTTCCGCGGATATTCATCCAGCCCTTAGAGTTTTTTTCCTTGTTCATCCTTGTTCATACTGATAATCTCTTCGAGGGAATATTCCAGTTTGACATCGCTTCCTGGCCGCATTTCCGTCTTGAGTTTCCAGGTTCCCGGTATCCAGTTCCTGTTCCTGTCGAGCATCACCTGGTAGACCCCGTCAATCCCCCTGAGCTCATGTTCAAATTTCTGTTCGGCGCCTTTGACTCCGAAAAAGCATCCCTCGTTTGAATCTACAGAACCGATGACTTTCCTGACCTCGGGATAGTCCACGTATTGCCGTTCCATCCTTGGCACTATTTTAACGCCCTGATATTTCATGAGGTAATCCTTTAAGACAAGGATCTCCGACGGTGTAAGATTCTTTTTTGCATATTTCTCCCTTTTGTCGTCCGGAATGAGTCCGGAGATCCTGCTGCGGAGCTCACCGACAAGCTTGGTATTGGCGCGGCACAGATCGGGATAAATATCAATAACCAGGTCATAATAGCGCTGGGTCCATGCAAGAGGCTGTCCGTTCTTGTCAAGTATCCTGCCTCTTGCGGCAGGAATCACTCCGCTGCGCCAGGCATGCTTGTTTCCTTCCTCAAGATAGTGGTCGCGGCTGTAGACGGTATAATAGAAAAGACGGCAGGTTATCAGGAACGCCCACATGAGGAAGACTGCTATTATTATTCTGTTCCGGTTTCTAAACATGGGGAATTCTCCGGTCTCACGCCACTATTTTATCATTTGCCAGAAACAAGGCAAGAAGCAGAAAGAGCAAATATGCGGCATACATCGCGTCAAATCTCCTCTTTGGTTTCCTGATGACAAGGAGGTCCGCCGTCAAAACCTTGCAGTTCTGGCGACAGACCGCCCGGAGGCATATCAATACGTTTTGGAGGTGTCTATAGAATCGAAGCTGCTTGTGTTGACCATCAGCATAAGCTGCGGATCCTTCATGGCAAGCTCCTTCCATTCCACGCTGTTTTCCACCGGAACTTCTCCGGAAAGCCTGAGGACAGTCTCAGTCCATATCTCCTTCTCGCTGGTGCTGCTGGTCTTCCTCTCAGAAAGACCGGCGGTCACCTTCAAGGCACCAAGAAACAGGACGGACAGAAGGAAAAGGAATACAAAAAGAGTCGCCTTGCTTCTGTTCTTGACTGAATAAACAATTGCTTCTTCCATTTTTTTGTTTCCTTATATGTTAATTTCAAATCATGCGGTCATGCGGTTTTCAGACATATATGTTTCCACGCAGTGCCTGCAGATGAGAATGCCGGTCTTCTCGTCAATGCCTGCAATCTCGCTGTCCGGAACCGAATCTCCGGATGTCAGCACTGTCGCCAGGCAGATAGAGCACTTGGCGCTGCTATTATGAGGATAGTGCCTGTGTGATTCCTGGCATTTCCTGTTTATCGCTGTAAGCATTAGTTTCATAATATCCCCCTTAAAAAGATCCTATGTTAAATTTCTTCCTTGCCATCTTTGTTGAACAGCAGGTCCGCCGCCATCTCCCTGTCGCCCTTTTCGCGGAGATGGGAGTTTATCTTACCGAATTCCTCCTGCCACTTTTCAGCCTTCCAAACCTCTACGCCTATTTCAGTTCCCAGTACGATCACCTCGGTGCCGGGATGAAGTTCCGCGTAATCCCTGTACATCTGGGGAATTGTTATCCTCCCCTGCGTTGAAATCTTATCGGACTGCGTCATCGCCCCGAAACGTCTCATCACCCTTCTGAAGACCATGCTTGAAGCGGCCTTTTCAGCCGGCTTCGGTTCGGCCTTCCTCATCTGCAGGTAAATATCCTCAGGATAAACCGCCAAGGCCCCTTCCGGCAGACAGTGAATGACAATGTCCCCGCCATTGTGCTCCATGAAATCAGATATGAAGCGCGGACTGAATTTGATTCGTCCGTTGGCGTCAATCGAACACTTATCCTGTCCACAGAAAGATAACATGTTTTCACCCGATTCGTTCCGTTTTGTTCCAAATTAGTCCATTTTATTCCAAGAGTCAAGTCAAAACATCAAAATTCTTTCATTTTTTTCGGAGGGGGAGGGTAATCCCTCAGTCTTTCCTGCTTGCATGAACGGAACGCCGGCAACTTGCCGGCTCGGTTGAACAGGTTGGTGGCGTTCCAGGAAGACGTCCTGTGTTCGCCCCAGGAAAGACTGAGGGATTACGGGGGAGGATAGGTATCGTGCAGAAACACCTTTGACATTTGGCGGAAAATACAGGTGTTTGTATTCGAGGCGCGAGCCCGGCGTTCGCTGCGGTGCAATTTTAAATAGATAATCCCGTGCGGAAGGTCTTCCGCCGAGAGTATCTAGTGTCCTGTCTCATAAATAAGTGGCGTAATTGCAGATGGCGTGAGTTTCTCGCAAAGCCGCTGAATTTTTTTCAGGATGTCTTCTGCTGTCGCAGTCCACATGAATGGTTTCGCTTTCCGGTT
>JBAQUG010000530.1:0-5134 GCA_049297395.1 Victivallales bacterium
GCCATACTCAATTCAATGCTGGACATTGATTGTTGTATTTCCCGACCGCACTGCTTATAACAGACGACGGAAATCCCCTTGATGCAAGATACCTGAACATTTTCATCCTTCTTTTAAGCCTGTCCTCCTCCCTGCCAAAATGCAGCTTGCGCTTCAGCAGGAGGGCAAGGGCGCCTTCCAGCTCCTCATCTTCAGTAAGGCCCTCGCTTATTATCCCGGAGAGAAGCTCATCGCCGATTCCGCGCTTCTTCATGGCAAGCTTGATCCGCCTGACACCCAGCCCCTTCGCCTTGAGTTCCTCGAAATAAGATCCTGCGAACCTCGCATCATCGAGGAAATTGCATGATTTCAGCTTCGAAATAGTCTCATCGATCACTTCCTTTGAAAATTCGCGCTGCCTGAGTTTTGTGGAAAGCTCGTATACGGAATGAGGCCTCCTGGAAAGAAGCCGCCCCGATGTTTCATACGCCTTCTGGTATGGATCCTTGTTGTCCTGTCTCATGTTCCCCCTCTGTTCTTTTTGAAATCTTTAGATATCTTCAGGAATTCTGAAATTTCATTGTCTGACGGCTGGACCTGGCGGAATCTCATGGACATGTATCTCCGCGCCAGCTCCGCGAACTTCGCAAGTTTATCGTCGCGAAATGCGTCCTTGGGATCGGGATCAGGACTTCTTCCCGAGGAACGAGGGAAAAGTACGAGACTGACCCCGTTTTGTTTCTGACGCATTGCCGGAAAACCTCCTATCCATTCGCTGATCGTCATGTTCGGCGTCCTCGAAATCCCATACCTGCGCTTCATGAATTTTTCAAGCCTCAGGTATTCGTTCCTGATCAACGCGGTCTTCGGCTCCACTTCCGCTTTTAGGATCAGTATCCTGTTCCGTCTGAACATGTAGAACATGACTGCGGCGGCGACCAGGAGTATGAATGCCGGCCCCCTCAAAGGATCCCATAGGAAATCCTTTGCAGCAACGAACAGCGCTGAGAATATGTCCACCACCGCCTTTGCAAAATTACCCCTGCGCAGATCGGACAATGCGACCTGGAGCATCTCCTTGAACCTGTCGGTCCATGACTCCCAGAAACCGGCTTCCGGTCTGGTTGGTATTCCAGACGGGGGAGTATTCTCAACCAAAACCCATCTGCCTTCATCCCTCAGATATGCCTCAGCCCAAGCATGCGCATCTCCAAGCCTCGACATGTAATAACGCTTGGAGGGATGACTTTCATCGCAGACGAATCCAGTCACATACCTTGCGGGAATCCCCTGTTGCCTCAGCAGCATAACTGTTGCCGTTGCAAAAAATTCGCAGTGCCCCTTCTTCGTGTTCATCATGAAGTTCATGACTGGATCCACGCCGACTGGCGGTTCCTTGATTTCAGTCGTATAGCTGTAATTGTCCGAAAAGTATTTCACTATTTTCCGAAGAGCCTCTGAGTCGGAGTGTTCCTCTCCGGAAGTTATTCCTGACAATATTTTAGAAACGTCTTTGGAGAGGTTCTTCGGCACATTCAGAAGAGCAGGCTCATCCGCCTTTGCCGGTTCGGGATATGCGGTGTCCTGCCATGCCTTCGGACAGAAGGCCGTATACCCGCCGTCCTTCTGCCATTCTTCAGGTATCAGTATTCCATCGTTGGAGAAGTTGAGGCGGTCGGCAACCAGATCGAATCGGTTCGAGTTCCCAGGCACAAGCAGCACATCGCTCGAAAAACGCCTTGTCGGATAAACGGTGACGCTGTTGTTCGACGGTTTCTCCCCGCCCTTGTAGAAGAAGCTCTTGATAGCTACGACTCCTTCATACTGCGTAAGTGACATTTTCTGGAACGACTGTTCAGGGTTGGTCCACTTGCCGTCACGGTATCTGGTATACACCCTGCCCCTGAGATAGCCCGGCGCAAACCTCGATTCTGCACGCAGGACGATCACGTTCTTGTTGGTCTCCAGATCCGGGCTCAGGAGCCGGTTAAGGTTGACCTCCTTGTTGAACACGGTGTAATGCGACTGGGAATAACGCCTCATTCCAGCCCTCAGGAATATATTCTCCAGTTTCCTGAAATCTTCTTCATATGCTCTGAAGAACATGTAGCCTCCTATCCCGATCAGAATGGTGAACAGGACTGCAAAGATAAGCACGAACCTCTTCTCCCACCGCCCGGAGACGCTGGTCAAGAGGAGCCGCCTGGGCTGCAATGCCAGAAGCACGAAGATTATTTCAATGATTATCGTCGCCGTGAAGATATGGTTGAAACTCCTCGTGTGCGTAGTAAAGAAGAGGATTCCTTCGGTCTGCTGGGTGTTGAGCGTTACGTCGCTGCTCAGCATGATCGAGAAAATCGAGAACGACGCGGCTACTCCGGTACTGTATGCATTGAACTCGAAGAAGGTGATGATAACGGCCATGTAAAGCAGGAACGGGGCCGTGATGTTGGTCGAGAAGATGTCTCCGAGCAGGATGAACCTGTTCTTGTCAACAGGAAATGCAAGATCGAGTATCACCGCCAGCGTCAGCGATGCAACAATGCTGTAGATCACCGAACGGTCGGTGAACTTCACGGCACGCCCAAAGATCATCGAGCTCACAAGGCCGACAAGACAGATTACAAGGACATGAGGCAGGTTCAGCGTAGCCGCAAGCAGGAAGGCCGCCGGCAGAACCATGCCAGCCGTCAGAAAGACGAACAGCCTGTCCTTTTTCAAGAATGTTTTTTTTATATCCATATTATTCATAGTTTATAAAATCCAGTCCTGGATTTTATACATTCTTCACATTCCCAGCCAGTATGTCCGCGCTGTTTATGCATACTGCGTCATGGGGCGCACCCTGCGGTGCAACCTTGTCGTACACTATGATCGTCTTGACCACGGTTCCGGATTCGGCCAGCTGCCTGACAAGCGCCCCCCTGGTCTCGTCCCATTTCAGGAGTATCACGATAACGCTGCCTATGCTTGCGATCTCGCTGAGCACCTCAGGCCTGAGCGCCCCGAAGCATTCTCCGGAACACGGATCAATGCACGCAAGTATGTCGAGGATGTTTTCAAACTGAGCCAGGCTCCTGCCGGTCTTCAGATGGTAGACTTCCGGACCCGCCGCAAAAATATCGACGACAAAATCACCTTTCAGAAGGTGTTCCGACACGGCCGCCGACAGCGAAAGGGCCGCCTCAAGATCGGTGCGGACATGTTCTTTGAGCGAGAAGAAACGCCTCAGCGCTCCAGGCGTACTGGCGGACGTGTCGACTACCAGCGCCATCCTCGAAAGGTATTCCTCCTGGAATTCACGGACTATAAGGGCGCCGGTACGGGCCGTGCTCGGCCAGTGTATGTGCCTCGGATTATCGCCGGTGCGGAATTCGCGGCAGCCGAGAAACTCCATGGATTCGCCCACCTTCGATATCCTCGCTATCGCATTCCGCTGGTATCTCTGTCCTACAGGCAGCGCAACGGAATTGAGGCTCCTGTAGTCGGGATAGATCAGAAGCCGCTGGATGTCATGTCCATGCGATGTCCACCTGAAGATCCCAAAAGGGAATGTCGAATCCGCGATCGTCGCAGGAAGATTGTAGACGCCGCGCCTTTCAGAGATCAGGAAAGTGCTGAGGTTGACCTCGGCGCCAGGCGCAATGTATTCCGCGTTGGCCGGATTGTCGGAATGCTTTATCGAGGAACTCGGCGTATGGTTGTCGATATTGACATTCCACGTCGGGATCGGTCTGAGGTTCCTCACATAATAATCAACCCTGACCGGACATCCGGCCCGCACCCGCACTGGAATCTCGCGACGTATCTTCAGGCGGGGCCTGAATAGGAATCCTATAATGAAATCGGCTGCGAATATCGCAAGAAGCGAAAACGCGAGAAGCCTGATCGGGTTCTGTAGAAGCGTAAGGCTGTAGGAGACGATGAGAAAACTTATCGCGATGATGATACGCCCCGGAACGGTCAGGAACAAAGTGTAGTAGGCATAGGACCAGGCGACAAGCAGGAGCGTCGGCGACCGGTAGGAGGCATTCTTAATATACGGCGGCAAGTCGATCCAGTCGGGTCCGTCATAGAAACGCCTCCTGAAATCCTTGTAAAATGATGTGATCCGCCTCATATCCTGCAACTCCCTTTGTAATGGGATAAAATAGGCGGTTTTCCCGGGTTTTAAACCTGGCATCTAAAAATTGGCATATGGACTGCATTAGAAAATCATGGATAGGGATCTTGTCGGTATAATTCTTCCGCCTAAAGGCGGGACTCCACTGCGCCTATGTCATAACGACAACCCTCAGCTGGTAAAACAAACGCGCTCGGAGTACTGGCTTTAGCCGGAAAGAGTTAAGCATTTTTCCTTTACGTCAGGCTATTGGGCCTGACTTTAGGAGTGCTCTGTGCCAGCAGAGCTTTTAGTGTCTTTGTTTCACAGTTCTATGCTTTAAGCGTATGCAAATTTTTCCTAACGCTTGGAATTCAGGAGTCAGGAGTAAAAAAATAACATGAACCGAGTTGTTTTATTCTGACTGCTGTCTTCTGGATTCTGGATTCTTTTTGGGTTGCGTGCAGAGCCCGCCTTAGATGTATCAATTCCAAAGCGGTGCTTACACACCGCAATCCGAAAGATTCGTCCTCCGTGGAGGGCGAATCAACAATCGATCAAGATTGGGGACAAGAAACCTTCTCTTCAATCCTTAGCATGGACCTGGGAATAAAAAGGTTTCTTCTTCTTGAAGTGTTCTTTAGGGCCGTGGCTTTCAGGTTTCCCATGATGTTCAGGCTTTCCGTGGTATTCACGTTTTTCGTGATGGGGATGAGGTGCAGCGGCATCGCGAGATCCTGCATTACGCGGGGCTGCATCCTGGGGGCCTGCTCCACGGGAATCACCGGTCTCCATCACACACTTCAGCTGGCGGTCCTCGAAGTTCACCTTGCTTAAATTCTGCATCAGCTTCTGTTCGTTGCCGGCGGCTATTTCGAAGACGCTGAACTGTTCCATGAGACGTATGCGCCCGAGCTTGATCATAGGACCATGGGTGGCACGGTTTATCATACTGATAAGCGCTGGAACGCTCAGGCCGTTCAGCTTGCCGACGTTGATCCTCAGCTTGATCATAGGACCTACGTAGACTTCACGGGATGATGTCCTATGCTG
>JBAQUG010000531.1:0-7961 GCA_049297395.1 Victivallales bacterium
GATGTGCGCGGGACAGTCGTGCTCATGGCGACCAAGGAGAAGAACATAACCTTTCCGTCGCTGATGCTGAGCGGTGAACGCTCGATGAAAACTTCCACCAACGCCATGCCCGAGGATTTCAAGCGCGCAATCGACCTGCTTGCCTGCGGAATGGTGAAAGTCGAACCGCTTGTAACGCACAGGTTCTCGCTGTCGGAAGGCGTCAAGGCATTTGAAGCCGCATGCGACAAGGCCAAAACTGAAGCCATCAAGATAATAATTGATTGTGAATCATGAACACGCTGATACGACAAATCAATGAAACTGCGGCAAAGCCAGGTTCCATCTGCCTCTGGTGGATCGGGCAGGAAGGGTTTGTCGTCAAGTCGCGGAATCTCACCATTTTCATTGACCCATATCTCAGCGATTATGCGGAACGAATAACTGCCGGCAAGCCAAACGAGCATATACGGATGACCCCTGCCCCCATGCGGGCGGACGACGTAACCAATGCGGATCTGGTGATATGCACTCACGACCATGCCGACCATATTGATCCTGACGGCATTCCAATTATCGCCCAAAAATCCCCGCAGGCCGAGTTTGTCGTCCCGCAATGTGCGCGGGGGACGTTGCTTGATTTCGGTATCGCCGAGCGAAGGATTCACACGTTGAAAGGCAATGATTCGTTGGAGATAAAGGGCATACGCATTTCCGGCATTCCGGCAAAGCACGAACAGTTTAATAAAAGTGAAGAACATGGTTTTCCGTTTTTAAGCTACGTTGTTAAAATCGACGGAATAACCCTCTTCCATGCCGGTGATACAATTCCATATCGCGGACAGGTTGAAAAGGTTGCCGCACATGATATTCAGATTGCGCTGCTGCCAATCAACGGACGGGATGAATTCCGGCACAAGCTTGAGTTTGAGGGCAATTTCACATGTAAAGAGGCCGCCGGATTCGCGACGGCAATCAATGCCGGGCTGACCATTCCGATGCATTACGACATGTTCACGCTCAATACGGCGGATGTAAAGGATTTTATTGCGGAAGCGGAGAAACATGCTTTGAATTACAAGGTGATGACGGTCAGTCGGATGTTGCGCTATCCATTGGAAAGTTAACATGAATCTAAAAGATAAAATCGCATTGGTAACAGGTTCCAGCAGGGGTATTGGCAAGGCCATTGCTTTTGATCTTGCCAAAAACGGCTGCAGGCTGATAGTGCACGGCTCGCGGGATTCCGAGGCTCTGTCCTGTTCGTATGACGATGTAAAAAAACTCAGTCCCGCATCAATAAAAGTTGTCGCGAACCTGGCTGACAGCGATGCGATATCGCAGATGTTCAAGACGGTAGAAAAACAATTTGGCCGGATTGATGTCCTTGTAAACAATGCGGCCACGCAGAATCAGTCCCAGTTCCTCGACCTCAAGGAGGAGGACTGGGATTTCGTCATGAAGGTCAACCTCAAGGCGCCGTTTTTATGCAGCCAGCATGCAGGCAGGCTGATGCGTATTTCCGGCGGCGGAAAGATTGTCAACATCAGCTCGGTGCATGCGTACGATGCAAAACGCAAATTCGCCCATTACAGCAGTTCAAAAGGCGGGCTTGAAATATTGACGAAATCCATGGCGATTGAACTGGCGGAGTTCAACATCCAGGTCAATTCGCTGGTGGTCGGCGCCATCGCAACTGAAATGACCCCCGCCGATCGATGTTCCAAACTGCTTTCCGCCATTCCCGCCCATCGCATCGGGCAGGCCGACGAAGTCGCCCGTCTTGTAACATTCCTGAGTTCAAACGACTGTGATTATCTCACAGGTGCAAGCATTAAAATTGACGGCGGACTGACACTGGGTTTCTGTGCCAGCAGGCCGGATTTATAAAAACATAACAAGGAGATTTACTTATGAAACAATTAGGCGTAGTAGTTCCAATCGTCACTCCGTGTACTCCGGCAGGAAAAATAGATATCGGAGGCCTGCAGGCTGTCTGCGACGACCAGATGAATGCGGGCTGCCACGGCATGTTCGTAAACGGTACGACCGGCAGAGGGCCGTGGTTTTCGCGCAAAAATCGCATGACCATCTGCAGAACAATCGCAGGCCGGATAAAAAAAGGGACTCCTCTGATGGCCGGCTGCATGGCTGTCGGCCTGGATGAAATGGTCGGAAACGCGAAGGCAATGGCCGACTGCGGCGCGCATATGGCCGTTGCGACCGCGCCGATGTATTTCCCGTATTCCGGCAAGGAATTGGAAAGCATATTCCTGAAATTCGCCGATGCCAGCCCGATCCCGGTTATAATCTACGACATTCCCGACCTCACCGGAACCGGCTTGAAACCGGAGCTGCTTGTCAAGCTGGCGAAGCATCAGAACGTCGCAGGCTTCAAGGATTCCAGTGCGAACTATGATAATTTCAAACAGCTGCTCGACACGCTTGGCGCATCGGTGCCGGATTTCCTTCTCATGCAGGGCAAGGAACATCTGCTGAAGGATTCCCTCGTCGCCGGCGCGTCCGGATTCGTCGTAAGCCTGCTGCATGTCAACCCCCGTCCGTTCGTTGCGCTGTACAATGCCGTCCAGAAGGGCGATGAACAGACAGCCCAGCGCATGCAGGAGGTCATCAAGGAAATAATGGAATGCTGCAAAGTCTGTTTCGCAAAGGCCGGTAATTTCTCGACATTGTCGCATTTCCTGAACACCGCCTTGAAGATGCGCGGCATCAATGTGAATATCTGCCTTGAACACGAAGGGGAATGCCCTGACTGGCTTGCCGAAAAGGCCCGCCAGGCGGTGGAGTTGAGCATGGAATCGTGAGCAGTCCCTACATGCATTCGAAATACGAAACAAACTAGGAGTGTCAACATGCAGCAGGCACGTTATATCGAAACGCCGGAAATGTTCATTCGCAACACGGCGGATCTGTGTTTCATCGGACAGGATATCATCGGGATGCAGCCTGGTGAGTTGTGGCTGTTCACCCGTTATGGCCGTCCGCCCACGCAGTTCGCCGGAAACCTCGGACAGTTCACCGATCCGGTCATCCTGAAAAGCCGGGACGGGGGAAGGAGCTGGGGCGAGCCGACGGCGATGGGATTGCCATGGACGATTGACGGGTTCATGAGCGACGGGGGGACGTCCGTGCTCCGCCTGCGCAGCGGAAAGCTCATCTTCATCTCGCACCGCAACGGCACAAAATACCGCGCCCGTGGTTCGCACGGCCTGCCTGCCATCAGCGAGTCCACCGACGACGGCCGCACCTGGTCGCCTGCCAGGCTGCTGACCGACGAGCCTGAGGACATCCAATACCTGATGAACCAGAGGCTGATTCAACTGGCTGACGGGCGGCTGGTACTGCCAATCTGCGCCAGGGATCCACGCATTCCGATCGAGCAATTTGGAGAGGGCTCCCATCCGACATTGGCCTTCTGCTATTTGTCTGATGACGATGGGCTGACGTGGCGGCGGTCGCGCGGCAAAGTGCGGCAGATGACCGAACGCGGCGTGCAGGAGCCCGTAGCGGGCGAATACGCGCCCGACCGACTGGTGCTCCTCTACCGAAGCGGACTGGGATGCCACCAGGCCAGCTTTTCCAACGATGGCGGCGAGACATGGTCCGAACCTGAAGACACACCGCTGACAGCCGCCTGTTCACCACTGACAATGACAAAGCTGGCAGACGGATCCTTGATCCTCGTCTACAATCACGCGACACCGCTGTTCAAGGAAAGCTACTACCCGCGCAACCCTCTGGTCTACGCCACCAGCCGCGACGGGCGCACCTGGTCGGAACCCGTAATGATCGATGACCAGCCGGGTCAGCAATTGATCTATCCGTCCATTACACCGACAGGCAAAGGTTTGCTCATTGCCTACTGCGTCCACTATGACGCCGGCGATGGCGGCTTCTCCTTTCCGTCCGATGCCTGGAAGACAGGTGGCGGCAAACGCACCATCCTGGACTGTCCGGGCATGAACAGCAGAGCAAGGAAGTCGTAAAGAAATAAATATGAGAGGTAATTTTAAAAGTACAGGAATTTGGGGCGAGAGCAAAAACTTTTTGAAAAAAGGTTTTCACCTCCCCGCATTCTGAGTTTTGAAATCAGTTCAGATTTCTAAATTAAACAATGGAGATAATTATGAAGACGAAACAAAGTTTGTCAGGGAAGATCCTCGCCGACGTCTACACGGGCGGGAAGGATGGATACGCCATCTACCGCATACCCTCGTTGCTCGTAACCCGCGCAGGCACATTGCTGGCATTCTGCGAGGGTCGCGTTGACAATGGGGGGGATCATGGCACCATCCATATGCTGGTCAAACGATCCGAGGACAATGGCCGGACATGGTCCAAGCAGACTGTTATATATGAAGATGGCACCAACACATGCGGCAATCCGTGTCCTGTACTGGACACCGCCACCGGTACAATCTGGCTGGCGATGAACTGGAATAAGCCAGGGAAGGATTCGTATGAGTTCTTCCACGATTACGACGGACGCCATGCCCTTATGACATCTTCAAATGACGACGGGCGTACCTGGACGAAGCCGAACGATATTACAGCGGACGTCAAGCGCCGCAGCTGGGGCTGGCACGGGGCAGGCCCGGGCGTAGGGATCCAGTTGAAGCGCGGCCCCCATGCAGGCAGGCTGCTGATTCCCTGCTGCTACTCAGAAGCGGCGGGTGCGGACGTTTGCCTGGGTGCGAATGTCATATACTCGGATGCTCACGGACAGTCCTGGCATCTGGGAGGGGCCACGGCAAGCGCGGGACTGAACGAGTGCCAGATTGTCGAACTGGGTGACGGCCGCATCATGCTCAATGGCCGCACCAACATATCGGACAAACCCTGGCGCCGGATTGCCTTCAGCTCCGATGCCGGCCTTTCCTGGAGCGATGTGAAGGAAGATCGGCAGTTGCCGGATCTGCAATGCCAGGGCAGTATCACCAGCTCCTCCGATGGACGCCTGTTCTTTTCAAATCCAATTGGAATACCTGCTCAAGCAAAAGCACCTGTTCCAGCTAAGGAAGTTCCACTTGAAGATTTGTATATTCAGAGCACTCCCCGCCGGTTCCGCATGACTGTCCGCATGAGCATGGACGAAGGCGCCACGTGGCCAGTCTCCCACTGCCTGCACGAAGGTCCGTCATGTTACTCCTGCCTGGCATTGCTGCCGGACGGGCGAATTGCGTGCCTGTTTGAACGAGGTTCAAAACACCCCTATGAAATGATCACTTTCGCCGTTTTAGGCTTTTAATTAGGCGGCCAAGGGTCGCAACTTTTGAACAATCGAATTACGAAGTAAAGATAATCTGAACGTATAGTGGAATGGATTTTTGATTTACGAGCGTGACAACGCTCCTTGGAGTGCGGTGATTAATCACCGCCTTGTTTCGCGAAATTTATTTCGCGGCATTTAGATGGGACGGAATAAATTCCGTCATTAAAGGCGGCAATAAATTGCCGCACTCCATGTGCGAATTTCGCAATTCGCAGAAGATGAAGTTCGGAAATCGGATGCTGGATATTCATAAACTTTAAAATTGGCTAAATCGAGAGGCATTTGCAATGAAAAAATGGTCGCCTGATTTCAATCGGTTTCGCGCGGCGGTGACACGCAATGGCACTCCGGACAGGATACCCTTGGCCGAAGTTGGAATAGACATCGAGGTCATAGAAGCCTATCTTGGAAGACCGGTCGACGGAATAAAGACATATATCGGTTTCTTCAAGGAGGCCGGATATGACTACACATTGCTTCAAGTCAGAGGCCAGCCGATCCCAGACACTTTCCAGGTTAAAATAGAAGAACATGAACTGCTTCTCCATGGTCCGGAGAACAGCGTTTCAAGCCATTCCTCGGCCAGAATAAACGATGAGCGGACTTTCAACGAATATCCCTGGATCGGCCCCGAAAACGTTTATTACAGAGATGTGGACAGAGCCAGGGACTACCTTCCCGACGGGATGAAGCTCGTTGTCAATCACGGTCCTATTTTCCAGTCATTGTTCCGCATGATGGGGATTGAGAATCTATCGATCGCCACAGTTGAAAACCCCGCCTTGATTCATTCCATCGCTAAAAAAGTGGGGGAATCAAGCATCAATATTGTCGAAAACCTGGTCCAGCGGGACTGGGTCGGCGCCATCTGGTATGGTGATGACATGGCATATACGACCGGGCTCCTCGCCTCTCCGGACTTTCTGCGGGAATACGTGTTCCCATATTTGAAAAGGATCGGCGATGTCTGCAGGAAATATGACAAGCCCCTGTTGATGCATTCAGACGGGAAGCTGTGCGAAATACTTGAAGACATCATTGCCTGCGGCGTCCAGGGAATACATCCCAACGAACCCACTTCCGTCGACATATTTGAAATGAAGAGGTTGTGGGGGGATCGCCTGTCCCTGCTGGGAGGCATCGATCTTGACCTGCTGACAAGAGGAACTCCCGGACAGGTTGTCGATCTGACCAAATCCATGATTGACAGGTTCATGGATATCGGTCCGCAGGGCATCGCCCTGGGTTCGAGCAATTCAGTCGCCAAGTACATCTCCCTGGACAATTACAGGGCGATGCTGGACACTGTAAGGAAATATGGGCGGATTTCATGAATAGATGAAATAGCAAACAGGTTTGGAAAGGGTTGGGGTGCGGGGAAGGGAAGAACCTTTCCTTAAAAGGTTTTCACTTCCCCGCATTGGACTTAACCGGCTCCTCCGGAATTTGATGGAACGCCACCAACTTGGTGGCATGATATTTAATGAAGTATGGAGGAAGAAGAAAGATGCCGGCAAGTTGCCAGCGATCCGAAAATACAAGTTCCTATACGATGCAAGTCATTCAGAACTTTGAAGTTGGCTTAAATATTAACGGGAGCAATGGGAAATGGGCGAGTCATACAGAAAAGAGTGGAACATCTGGAACTTGTTCCGGTTGGACGGGAAAACGGCTGTTGTCACGGGCGGTGCAAGGAATCTCGGATACGACATGGCGCTTGCGCTTGCGGAGGCGGGGGCGGACGTGGTTATCACAAGCAGGAACCTGGAAAGCGCGGAAAAATCCGCACGTGAAATCGCGGGAATCACAGGAAAAAAGGCGCTGCCGATGGCGTTGGATATCCGATACGAGGACCAGGTGGAGGATTTTGTGGCCGCCGTCCTAAAGAAGATGGGACGGATCGACATCCTGGTCAACAACGCCGGGAATGTGTCCAGCACGCCGGAAACCGCACCGTTCGAGAAACGGCCTCTGGAACAGTGGCAGGAGGTGATCGCCGCCAATATGACAGGATACTTCCTCTGTTCAAAACATGTGGTGGCGCAATACATGATGCCGCACAAGACGGGAAACATCATCAATATCGGCTCGACCGCCGGAATCGTCGGCAAGGACCGCCGGGTATACAAGGGAACAGGAATGGGTGGCGCGACATTGGATTATCATGCGGCAAAGGGCGGCGTCATCAGCATGACCCGCGACATGGCGGCCTACCTTGCTCCGCACAATATCCGGGTGAACTGCATCAGCCCCGGAGGATTTTTCAGAAATCAACCGGAGGCGTTTGTCAAGGCCTACAGCGAAACCTTCCCGATGGGGCGCATGGGGCAGGATGGCAAGGAAATGAAGGGGGCGGCGGTCTTCCTGGCTTCCGAGGCATCCTCCTTCGTCACCGGACATAACCTGGTGGTGGATGGCGGACTGACGATATGGTGAGCTCAGTTTTACTGGGACGGGTTCCGGGACTTCTTTCTGAGGCACGAGGAAAAAATGGAATGGAAGGCTCCCCTGTGGGCTTGCCCCACGGGAAGCGGAGATTGAAAGGCTAACGTCAAGGTGTTTAGCTCTACAATCTCCCTTTCCTGCCAGATAAACTGGCAGGGGAAGCACATAACAAATCATATTTGAAAGGAGAACTCTTATGGATAGGAATATGAAGAAATTAAAATTGCTGATCGTAGGCCTGGGC
>JBAQUG010000532.1:0-22021 GCA_049297395.1 Victivallales bacterium
AAGTATGCCATCCCGATGCTAAAGATTCGGGATGGCTCGAGGCTTCCCGAGGCTGTTTTAGGCGCTCGGGACGCCATACTTGATTGCATCAAACAAGGCTGATACGCCCAGCTTGAAGCTTACAAAAATGCGTATGGAAGATAGGATTTTAGCCCCGTCCCCATTCTTTAGGATGGTACATGCTTCCTCCTTCGCTGAGATGCTGCGGTGGACACGGAAAGCACGTACCTGTCCTTATCTGCCGGCGATGCCGGCATATGTTCATCTTCAAATAATGCCGGCAGGGCGGTGAATGCAGGCACTGTTTTCCCGAGCCTTTGATCCTTGATCAGCTTTACCAATAATTCCAGGTACCGATCCGTGTCGTAGCCGAGATGGATGACATCAAGCTCGCAGGGCTGAATCAATGGATAGTTGCACAACGATACAATCGGGAAGTGTTTGCTTTTCGAAATACCACGGGCGGTCAGACCCTTTACAGCATGCGGTTCCAAAAGATCATCGGCGATGATCATGCCATCAGGCCGGCATGTTGAAGGCAGTGACATTACAGCCTGTACCATATGATTGGCCCACTGGGCTTCGTCCCTGTTTGCTGCCTGGATGCGCCTCTCATCATAGTTCATCCCGAATTTCAGGCAGAACTTCTGGAAGTTGCCTGCAACGCCAGCGCCTGCAGCAGATAGAAGAAAAGGCCTCCTGCAATTCATAAGGGCAAGACGTCCCATTGCTTTTTCGAGAAATCTGTCGCCGGGGGCGACTTTTGGAATATTTGTGAATAGCTCCCTGCTCATTACACCAGCGCGCAATATTCCAGGATGTTCGAGCAGTTGAGATCCTTCCAGCTGAAATGGAGGGGATGCAAAAATCACACCTGCAAACTTACATGCTATCAGGTCTTCTGTCAGCTTCAGGAAAGTGTCAAAATTCCGCAGGTTTGAGAAGCCGTGGAATAACTCGAATGCGATGTCATGTTTTTCGCTGATGAGCCTGGATTGGTTGTAGAGGGATTGGTAAAACATGTTCCGTCCGGCCCAGTATTCATGTTTCTGCGGAAAGAGAAGGGCGAATCTTGATTGACAGGGAGGGCGAGGGGAAATAAAGGATCCGCCCTTGCGCCCCCGTACCCGGATAAAACCCTCGTAAATCAGGACGTCAAGGGATTTCTGTATTGTCCGGCTGCTTGCCTTATATTTCCTTTCTAGCTCAACCCGGGTCGGTATTCTTCCTTCGGGCATCAGTTTTCCTGCCAATATCTGCGCCTTCATGTCCCGTATGATATACTGGAACTTGTTCTCCTGTCCTGTTTTTCCCTTTGCCATTCTGGATCTCCCTGGATGTGGACCTATACTTTACATCACCTGTTCACAATGGATAATAAAGGATATTTCACGTCGTCCGGTTGACTCCATTGTCTCTATACTGTATACTGATGTAAAGTAAAGAAAAGAGGCATATGGAAATGAAATATGAATCTTTTAAGGAGGATTGTTCATCATCGCGGCATGGGCCTTCGAGGGTGTTCACGCTCATTGAGCTCCTGATTGTTATTGCCATAATTGCGATTCTCGCAGCCATGCTGCTGCCTGCATTGAAGCAGGCCAGGCAGATGGCAAGCCGGATTACCTGCGCCAATAATGAAAAGCAATTGGCCCTTGGGGCATTAATCTACATGACGGACTATGACGATTTCGTCCCGCCCATCAATAATCTCAATATAAGGGACGGGCTCATTCCAGCTGCGGGATCCTCCGGGGGGACCGCCCATGCAGGACTGACCCTTCTGGACGATTACCTGAAAGGGAAAAGGGACATCTTCTATTGTCCGACAAATCCGGCCGACAATAAAATAAATAGGGCATCATACGCACCCGGACTTAACACCTTCGCCTATGACCGCCAGGTATTCATGCCCTTGAAATCCTTCCAAATGCAGAAGGCGGCAGGCATCTACGGGGCGCCATGGGCGCTCTGGTACGACAGGCTTACCCTGATTGACGGTCTTTCCACCCAGACCTATCCCAGCAGCAGCCACTGGTCTGGAGGAAATACTATCAAGTCAGGAGGTCCGGGATACAGCCTCGGAGGCAATGTCGCCGCACTTGACGGCAGTGTTAACTGGCTGCCCGGCTCCCCCAGGATGGGCTCGAATACCGACACGAACTGGTATGAGTTCGGCGAGGCCTGGCTGTATGCGCCGCACAACTACTGCATCATGCGGTTTGGAAGGAATTCCAATACCAGGCTCTATGTCGGTTCTCCGACGTCATCTGCCGGTGCCAATGATATTGCAAATTCATCGTGGAATGGCGCATCCCTGATGCGGTTGTTCAACTCCAAGGGATGGATCGATCCTCCATGACTCTTCCATAATTGAGCATTGTTTTCGGAATCATCGCAGAGAGACATGATAGAACCCGGGCGTCTGGTTCAAACATTATGAAATACAAGGAGATGAGAGGCATGGCAATAAGGACAATGAGCTTAATGGGGACTCGTCTGCCATGGAGAATAGGACTTGTGCTGTGGATTGCAGTCGCGGCATTCAATGTGGAGGGGCAGGATAAGGTTCGGGAGGGGAATGTGCCTGTAGTACCGGCGGTTCTTATCGATTCCAGCCATGGCAACGGTGGTTTTGAAGAGGGTATAAAAGACTGGCGTAGAAGCCGCGTGTTTCAGGCTACGGAGCCGATGATGGAGTCCCGCGCCTCAAATGAGAAACTCAATGCGTACGAGGGGAAGCGGTATTTGTTCCTTGGTATGACCAACATGCCGCACCAGCGTGGCAATATTCAAATCAGCAGTTTCATACGCAATCCTGATTTGAACAAGGGGCGCTTGTTCCGACTTTCATTCGCCGCTCTCAGCCGTGCCCGGCAAGGATTTGGGGAGGTTGAAGCCCGGATGGTCTTCAAATACAATCCCAAAACCGGCAAAGAAGATAAAAGTTTTGCAATGCGCGAGAGGATGCCGGCCGACAAATGGAAGGAATACACGCTTGATGCAATTTTCCAGGATACGGATAATGCATCGGTGGATACTGTTGAGATTCAGTTTGTTTTCACAGGCAGTTCAGATCAGGTTGTCGCTGCGGGTGAAGGCTTCCTGGATTGTGTCAGCCTTGAGCAGATGCCGGTGCCCGAGACGGAGGCCGGAAAACTGTCCGCCGCCATTAACGCCGCTAAAAATGAAGCTGGCCTAAATGATAAGCCGGAAGCAGTGATATCCGAACCGACACCGCCAATTCCAGTCAAGTTCGTGCTGGGGAAAGCCGGTTATGTGACACTTGTCATAGAGGATGAAAAGGGGAAACGGATACGCAATCTCATAGCGGCGATACGGTTTGAGGCTGGTGAGCATACTGTTTACTGGGACGGTCTGGACGAGGGCAGGGCGAAGGAGACTCCAGGCGTTCCCGGATATGAGATTCAACGTAGCGTTGTATCACCGGGACAGTACCACATACGTGGGCTAGTGCGCGATGAGATCAGGCTCAGCTATGAGTTCACAATCTATCCCAACGTGGAGGATATCCCCTGGATTACGGATACCGGCAAGCGCGAAGGCGGATGGCTGGGTGATCACGGCAATCCTACGGCAACCCTGTTCATCCCCGGAAAAAGATCGCCGGACGGCAAGGATCAGATGTTGCTGGCCTCCTCAATTAACGAAGCCGGACATGCCCTTGCATGGGTCGATCTGAATGGTAAAAAACTAGCTGGTCAGAAAACTTTAGGCGGTCATTTCAGCGGAGCTTCGCATCTCGCTTATGACTGCGGAGAACGAGCCAACCCCGATATTTACGCATATGGGCGCATGGATTTGGATAGCAAGGTAAAAGGCAAGACCAATATCCGGATAACCGGTCTGACTGGCAAGGGCGACTTTGCAGTGGCGACACCGGAAGAGGAGAACAGCTGGGATGGAGGCAATCCCGGCGATCTGTCAGTATACAACGGACTTCTGGTCTACAGCGCATTCAATCCAGACCGACTGGTCTTCTATGACACCCGCGCGGTTTCGTCCAGCCAGCAGGCCATACGCCTTGGCGAGACGGCTCTTGATAAACCACAGGCTCTTGCCTTCGATGCCCAGGGGCGGCTGCTTGTAATTAGTGGAAATCGCCTGTTTCGCTACAGGGTGAAGGAATTTTCACCCTCCAGGGAGAATCTTAAATTTATAAATCCACTGTCTGATTCCGAGATCCTGGTTTCTGAAGGGCTCGATGAACCGCGGGATCTCGCCGTTGACAGCGAAGGATTGATCTATATTGCCGAATGGGGAAAGTCGCATCAGATCAAAGTGTTCAATGATAGAGGTGTATTGGTGCGCTCCATAGGACATCCGGGCGGCCCCGTCACCGGCCCGTATGATCCCCAGCGGATGGCTTTTCCATATGGGATGAGCATTGATTCCGAGGGCAAGCTCTGGGTTGCCGCGCGCCGGTGGTGGACTCCGAAGGTGATCTATGTCTGGAGCAAGGAGGGGCGGCACGTACGCAATTTCTACGGGCCTACTGCCTATGGAGGCGGCGGTTTTTTCGATTCCGTGGATCCTTCCCGTTTCCTGTATAACGACGGATTCGGCGGTATCGAATTCAAGGTCGACTGGAAGTCCGGCAAGGCCGAACCCAAATGCATCTACCATCTCCCCAATGGCCCCGTGAATGATCGATGGGATAAGAGGGTTCAATTTTTCAGGGTGGGTGGCGGCATCCAGTGCTCCATGCCCTTTTTCCCCTACTGCGCCAGTGGACGTCGCTACATCTCAAACAGTTTCTCCGGACCGGTCAACGGCCCTCCGCTGCTCATGCTGTTCGCTGATCTCTCACCGCAGCCTGCGCAACCCCTGATGATGCTCGGCAAAGTGGGAATCTATGAGAAACAGCTCGAACAGCTCGGACTCATGGAACAGTTCCCTTTTGTCAAGGAAAAGCATCCAGGCAAGCGCTTTTCCGCCGCCCACAAGACGCTTTTCCTGTGGATCGACAACAACCATGACGGTCTTCCACAGGCAGAGGAGTTCCAGTTCCATATGCCGCAGGTACTGGATGGCGCCGGAATCATTTCCACCGTTGAACTGGGAAAAGATCTGGAGGTGTTCATAGGTTACGGAAGTAATGATAAACCCGCTGGCGTCCTACGTCTGCGTCCTGAGAAAATAGATGCGGACGGCATGCCGCACTACGACTTGTCCAAGTGCGAACGCGCTGCAGTTGACGCCTTCAGCCGCCGTTTTTCAAACGTCCTGCCATTGGACAATGACAGGCTTCTTCTTGCCGGAGGTCCGATCCAGGGATACCGCAGTGGCCAGCCTGAGTGGATCTATCATAGCCAGTGGCCAAGCCTGCATGATGGGCATGCCGGACCCAGATCACCAGAGTATCCCGGCCAGCTGATTGCCACCACCCGTGTGCTTGGTCCGGGTTTTACGCCAAAGTCTGGAGAGGCTGGGGAACTCTGGGCTATCAACAGCAATCTCGGGCTGTCATACCTCTTTACCGCGGACGGACTCTTTGTTGATACGCTATTCAAATACGCGAAGGACGGACGCCGCTGGAATTTTCCAGAGCACGGACGTGGCATGGATGTCACCGACGTAAACTATATAGATGAATGTTTCAATCCGACAATAACGCAATTTGATGATGGTCGGATCATCATGGTTGTCGGCAAAACCCACAGCAGCGTGGTACAGGTGCACGGTCTGGATTCGATACGACGTTTCACCGGAGGGGCGATTGGAATTGATAAGAAAGATGTCGGACGGATTATGCAATACGGCAAGGATCTGGCTGCATGGAGGCAGGCACAGGAGAAAGCTGAACTGCTCTTTGTGCGCAAGGCGGAAAAAGCACCGGTAATAGACGGGGATTTTTCTGATTGGAAACATCCCGCATGGATTGTGATCCAGCGCGAGCGCGTTGCCGCCGGGTTTGGCGGACGTGAGGTGGATTATACTGCTGCGGCTGTTTCTTGTGACAGGGACAACCTCTATGTGGCACTGCGTTCGAGAGCCAGGAATGTGCTGAACAACGAAGGCGGGGATATCAGGCACCTGTTCAAGACCGGCGGTGGATTGGACATCCAGTTGGCGGCGCTTGATCCAGTGAAAGGCCGTAAGCAGGCTGCCGAAGGTGATGTGAGAATCCTGATTGCCATGGTGAAAGGAAAGCTTCTCGCGGTTCGGTATCGTCCTGTAGTTCCTGGAACGAAGGAGCCCGTCATCTACGACTCGCCGGTGGCTGAGACCCGCATCGACAGCGTTGATGATGTGAGCGGACGCATCCGTGCCGCAGTCAAGCCCAACGTCGAACTCCCGGACAATGGGAACAGCGTGAAATTCGAGCAGGTCGAGGTGTCCATACCTCTGGATCTGCTCGGATGGACGCCTGGCAAACTGTCATCCACACTTGGAGACATTGGAATTTTAGTTGGAGATGGAGGTTCCACCAAGCAGCGTATCTACTGGCACAACCAGGCTACAGGACTGGTATCAGACATTCCAAGCGAGGCCCGTCTTGAACCTTCAATGTGGGGGCCGTGGAAAATTGAAAAATAAAAGGAGATGAAAGAACTCCACAACATGCGCCCGAATATCCTATACATCCACTCACACGACACTGGCCGCTATGTCCAGCCATATGGGCATGCCATCGCCACCCCACATCTCCAGCACCTGTCAGAGGAAGGCGTCCTCTTCCGGCAGGCTTTCACAGTTTCCCCGACCTGCTCCCCGAGCCGGGCTGCATTGCTGACCGGCGAATATCCGCACCAGAACGGGATGACAGGGCTGGCGCACCGTGGTTTTTCCATGACCGACTATGGACACCATCTGATCCATACCCTTCGGAAGGCCGGCTATTTCAGCGCCCTGAGCGGTATCCAGCATATCGCCCACGGGGAAGATGCATGGAAGACCATCGGCTATGATCAGTGCCTTGGCGGACATGACAAGGCACATCTCCATGCTGCCGAATTCCTGCGCCGCCCGCACAGCGCTCCGTTTTTCCTTTCCGTAGGTTTCTTTGAGACCCACCGTCCGTTCCCTGTTGCACATCCCGACGAGGATCTGCGTTACTGCCTTGTTCCTCCCACGGTTCCGGACACCCCTGAAACACGTCTTGACATGGCGGGGTTCCGCCAGAGTGCACGGATTCTTGACGGCAAGATGGGGACAGTCCTTTCGGCATTGGAGGAGACAGGGCTTTCAGAAAACACGCTTGTCATATGCACGACCGATCATGGCATTGCGTTCCCGAGGATGAAATGCAATCTTGAAGATTCTGGCACGGGAGTGATGCTGATCATGCGCGGCCCAGGAGGTTTCAGCGGGGGGAAGGTGATTGACGAGATGGTCAGCCATCTTGATATTTTCCCAACCATATGCGAGCTTCTCGGACTCACACCCGAACATAAGCTCGAGGGGAAATCTCTGCTGCCCCTTCTTAATGGAACTGCAGGGTCAATCCATGAGGAGTTGTTTTTTGAGATCAGCTACCATGCCGCCTTTGAGCCCATCCGTGCAATCAGGACAAGGCGGTGGAAATACATCCGCCGCTTTGATCCGAGGAAATCTCCAGTCCTTTCGAACTGCGACGATTCTCCCTCTAAAAACTGCTGGATGGAAAATGGCTGGACGGATGTTCCGCCAGATACCGAGGCCCTTTATGATCTTGTTCTGGATCAGAACGAGAAGAACAATCTCATCCTGCGGCAGGAGTACGGCGCGATTGCAGAAGACATGCGTGACCGTCTTGGGAAATGGATGAGGAAGACAGGCGATCCGCTTCTGAACGGAGATGTTCCAATGCAGGCTGCCGCGCGCCTGGTTGACCGGGACAGCCTCTCAGCGTACTCGGATTTCCTTCCGTCCGGCATGAAGTAGTAAAAGATTTCTCTTCAGAGTCATTCCACAGGATGAAGATGGATAGGATGCTGGAATCCCCGCCTCCGCCAGGAATTTCCAATTGTGTTGCCAGTATCCGCTATTCGCGGCCAGTTTGCCTTTTCAACTTGACGAATTCGGCTTTCCACATCTCGCATGACATTACATGGTGTCCGTAGTAGTCATCGGCGGTCCTGGAGGTGTTGATGGCTTCCTTGTTGTTCTGCAGGATGATCTGGTCGAGGAGCTTTATTGTAAGTTCGTCCCTGGTCTGCCTGTGCCCGGGATGGTGGTAGAGGTTTTCCTCTTCTCCCGGATCTTCCTGCAAGTCGTAGAGCTCCCCGTTCGGATCGCCGGCATAGTGGATCAGCTTCCAGCGTCCAGTGACGATGGCCCGGATGTCTGGAAGAGCGGCATCATGCCCATGAAAGCTCTTCGGATGGTGGATTGTGGCGTTGTCGCGGATTTCGCGTGTTCCGCCATTCACGACAGGAGTCTGTATCATCCCATCGCATCCCAGTCCGTGCCTGTCTATTCCGGCCATGTCCAGGAGCGTGGGCACGAAGTCGGTAAACGAGAATATGGCATTGGAGACAAATCCCCTGGGTGATGCATTGGGCGAGCGGATTATCAGGGGCGTGTTGATGAACTCCTCCCATAGGAAACCGCCCTTGGCTATCATTCCGTGGGCTCCCATGTACTCGCCATGATCCGTCGTGAAGACCACGATGGTGTTGTCCGCCATCCCAAGTCCGTCAAGCTTGTCGAGGATCAGCCCGACGTTCTTGTCTATGAAAGTGACAGCGCCCCAGTAGGCGCGGGTTATTGCCGGAAGATCCTCTGGACGATTGAGATAATGCCCGCCTCCGTCATAGCCTGTCGAGTGTCTCTCATGGGCGATCCGGAACTGTCTCGGGTAATTGTCCAGTTTACCGGCATCTACCGGGGGCTGCTGTGATGGCACGGGCGCATCCCGGTACATGTCGAAATACGGCTGGGGCGGCATGATCGGCCAGTGGGGATCTGGAAAACTGGCGAAACAGTAGAAGGGGGATTCTGAGCCCTTCATCGAATCCAGGAACTCATTGGTCCTCATCGCCACATAGGCGGAAGAGTGCAGGGCTTCAGGGATGGTGTTGCGGTAGGTGCCTCCCCCGTCGGGAGAGACGCAGTCCAAATGGGATTCCTTAAAATGGACATAGGCCTCGGGATGTTTGCCGCGCAGCCATTCCCCGTAATGGCCGACCAGGGAATTGCTGTGCCCTAAAATGATATCGACGGTCTGGAACCCACAGTAGGGGCCGTGCCAGCCATCGAACTTGCCGTCGCGCCAGTCCGCGATCGATTCCTCCGTCCCGCGGTGCTGCTGCGACTTGAAATGCGGCTTGCCGGCAAAATGGGTCCGGTATCCGTTTTCCTGCAGGACCTGGCCTATGGTCCGTTCGTTGTCCGGCATTGACGTATTATGCAGGGGGGCGCGGTGGTTTGCGCAGGCTTTGCCGGTGATCATCGTAATTCTCGACGGAATACAGATGGGACTCTCGCAGTAGGCACGTTCAAAACGCGTGCCTTCAGCCGCAAGCCTGTCAATGTTCGGAGTCTGGACGACATGGTTCCCGTAGCAGCCGATACTGTCCTTGCGCTGCTGGTCCGTGGTGATGAAAAGTATGTTTGGACGTTTCATTTTCATTGCCTCTCCTCTTGTTGATGCCCTATAATATTGCCTTTTTACGGTTCCGGCAATTGCCTTGATTCACCATCGTTGGTATATTTTCAACATGGATGAAAATAAAATGGACTGGTGCAGGATGCTCAGGGAAGCGCCCAGGCTTTCATTTATCAGCCGGACCTGGAGGGGGGCCGGGAAAAGCCCGGAATACTGTCTTCCGGACTTATGGAGCGTAAATCTCTACACGTTCAAGGCGGATGTGTTCTTAAATGGCCGTCCTTTTCCGGTATGTCCCGGTTTTGTGTGCGTAATGCCGCCGGGGACAAGGCGGAGTTTTGTTTTCTCCAGACGCAGCAACCACCGGTGCGCGCATTTCCATCTCCCGGAAGATGTCGGATCGGGCCCGCTTGTTTTCAACGCGGGAGGGCATTTTTTTGAATTGGAGAGGCAGTTTGACGATGCGCTGCGTTTTTTTCCCGTGAATCCGAGCCGGGCGGAGTCCATCCTCTGGCAGTTGCTTTGGTCTATTTCCGACATCCTGCCTGCGTCCGGCAGGAAAAAAGTCAACCCCGCCATGGCTGCCGCCATTGAGCATATTGAACAGGATCTCGGAGGCGAACTTAAAGTGGCTGCAACCGCAAAGCTCGCGGGAATTTCACAGAACCACCTGGCGCGGCTGTTCAGGAAAGCGCTCGGCGCCACGCCTGCATCCTACATACGCAGACGGCGCATGGAGCTTGCGGCATCGTTGCTCCGCGAAACCGACATGCCGGTGAAGGCGGTTGCAGTCGAGGCCGGAATTCCCGACCCGCATCATTTCAATAAAAGCTTCAGACACGAATTCGGACTGTCTCCGTCGGCCTTTCGCCATGGAAGTCCGGGCAGGACATAAATCGCAACCGTCAATCCTGGTGACAGCGTTTCATTTCGCGCATTGAGGTGTGGCGTCCCGAGCACCTAAACAGCCTCGGGACGCCGCGTGCCGGTTTCGGCGAAACCGGCATACTTCCTATAAGCAGATTCGAATGCTCATAGCCAATGCCGTGCCATATATTTTCAATTAATTATTTTCCAGCTTCAGCTGTTTTTCCTTTTTCTTCGCCTGCCGGTTTAGCCTTTTCCTCCGGCTTCTTCGGCATCACGATCTGGAGATGGAGCTCGCGTAGCTGTTTCATTTCAACTTCCGACGGGGCGTTCATCATCAGATCCTGCGCCTGCTGGTTGAACGGGAACGCGATGACTTCGCGGATGTTCGGCTCGTCTGCAAGCAGCATGACGATCCTGTCGACTCCGGGCGCTATTCCACCGTGCGGCGGTGCTCCGAGACGGAATGCATTGATCATCCCGCCGAACCTCGAATCAACAGCTTCCTTTGTGTAGCCGGCGATCTCGAACGCCTTGTACATGACTTCCGGACGGTGGTTCCTGATCGCCCCGCTCGAGAGTTCAATTCCGTTGCAGACGATGTCATACTGATATGCAAGTATATCGAGGGGATTCTTGTTGAGCAGATCATCCATTCCACCCTGTGGCATTGAGAATGGGTTGTGGCTGAATCCGACTTTGCCGGTCTCCTCGTCGAGTTCGAACATCGGGAAGTCGACTATCCAGCAGAACTTGAAGACGTTCTTGTCGATCAGGTTCAGCCTGTTTGCGAGCTCGGTCCTGACAGCTCCGCCGATTTCACAGGCGCCCTTTTCCTTGTCGGCTATGAAGAACATGGCGTCGCCGTCCTTGATGTCCCAGGTCTTCTTGAGGGCGTCAAGCTCCTCGCGTTTCAGGAATTTCACTATCGGGCTCTTCTCCTGTCCGTTTTCCCAGACTATATATGCGAGGCCTTTGGCACCGACGGACTGCGCGAAGACGATCATGTCGTCATAGAACTTGCGCGGCTGACCGGCAATTCCCCTGACAACGATGGATCTTACGACGCCTCCATTTTTCACAACCCCGGCGAACGCGTTGAATCCGCTTGCCCTGAAAATTTCGGACACATCCTTGATTTCAAGAGGATTTCTAAGGTCGGGCTTGTCGGTTCCGTATTTCAGCTTCGCCTCTTTGAAGGGAATTCTGATGTAGGGAGGCATTTCTATTGTCTTTGTGCTGAACTTTGTGAAGATGGTCTTGAAGAGATCTTCAATTACAAGAAACACGTCGTCCTGAGTGGCGAAACTCATCTCCATGTCGAGCTGGTAGAACTCTCCTGGCGAACGGTCGGCCCTGGCGTCTTCGTCGCGGAAACAAGGGGCGACCTGGAAATATCTGTCGAATCCTGCAACCATCAGGAGCTGCTTGAACTGCTGAGGCGCCTGGGGCAGGGCGTAGAATTTTCCGGGATGGATTCTGCTCGGGACAAGGTAGTCTCTTGCACCTTCAGGGGAACTGCTTGTAAGGATGGGGGTCTGGTATTCCAGGAATCCGAGGTCGGTCATCTTCCTGCGCATTTCGGAAATAACTCTTGAGCGCAGGACGATATTCTTATGGATTCTCTCTCTCCTGAGATCGAGGAACCTGTACTGGAGACGCATGTATTCAGGGGTCTGTTCGTCCTGGTTGATCTGGAACGGGATCTGGTCGGCCTCGCCGAGGACTTCCATCTGTTCGGCAACCATCTCGATCTCGCCTGTAGGAATCTTGGCGTTGACGGTGGATTCCATCCTGGCCACGATCGAGCCGGTGAAGCATACCACGGTTTCGACACGCCACTTCTCGAGGGACTGGTAGAAATCGCGTTTCGGATCTACCACGACCTGCGTGATTCCATAATGGTCGCGGAGATCGATGAATATGATTCCGCCGTGGTCGCGTACGCTGTGGATCCATCCGGAGATTTTCGCCTGCTGTCCGACATGCTCCTTCCTGAGCTGTCCGCAGGTATGTGATCTGTACTTGTGCATAAATTTTCTCGCTTCTCTTCTAAAATTTATATTAACATGGTGACAAAGGGCTTATACATTAGCATAACTGCTTGGATTTTCTATAATGTAAAATTGAATTGTTTTTTCTTTCGTTGTGAAAAATAGAAAGAATGATACATTAATTTTAAATTTCCCCTAAGAAGAAAGAGTCGCTTTCAAAGAAATGTCATCATCAATGAACAGCTCTGGCCTGCGCGACAACTACGCTCGCGGAAAAGTAGCCGAATTCCTCACGGAGAAGATCCAGGATGGCTCTAAGCTTTCTGTTGTGTCGGCTTACTTTACCATATATGCTTATGATGCGATGAAGGAAGCACTGGACAAAATAGATCACCTCGACTTCCTCTTTGGAGAGCCGTCTTTCGTCAACCGGCTCGATCCAAGCAAAACCGAGAAGAAGTCTTTCATCATCGATGCTGATGGCCTTGAACTTGCCAATAAGCTCCAGCAGAAGCGCGTTGCAAAGGAGTGTTCCGACTGGATTGAGCGCAAGGTGGATATCAAGACCATCAAACAGTCGAACCTACTTCACGGCAAGATGTATCATGTTGCGAATGGCGGCGTGGAAGACGCCATACTCGGAAGCTCCAACTTTACAGTAGCCGGCCTGGGACTAGGTACTGCCGGAAACAACATTGAGTTGAACCTCATCGTTGACAGCAACCGCGACCGCGCCGAATTGAAGCAGTGGTTCATGGAGATTTGGAATGATGCCAATCTGGTCAAGGATGTTAAGGAGGAAGTTCTCCTTTATCTCCGCAAGCTCTATTCCAATCAGACGCCCGAATTCATCTATTACCTCACCCTATACCATCTCTTCCGCGATTTTCTCGAAGGAACGCGCGACATGGACGACGACCTCCGTCGCATCGCGCTTCCCGACACGCATGTATGGCAGACTCTTTTCTCGTTCCAGAAGGATGGCGCCAAGGCTGCCATCAACAAGATCTTAAACTTCAACGGATGCATCCTTGCGGACAGCGTAGGCCTGGGCAAGACCTATACCGCGCTCGCAGTCATCAAATATTTCGAGCTTCGCAACGAACGTGTCCTGGTCCTCTGCCCGAAGAAGCTCACACGCAACTGGACAATTTATCGCAATCCCAGTTCGTTGAACCCTTTCTCCGACGACAAGTTCCGCTACGATGTCCTGCACCACACGGATCTCCCGAGAAAAAAAGGTACCGTCAACGGCATTCATCTCGACTCACTTAACTGGGGCGCGTACGACCTTGTGGTGATCGACGAATCACACAACTTCCGGAACAACAAGCAGGCCGTCCAGCGTCCAGGAGAATATATAGATCGCAAGAGCCGATACCAATGCCTCATGGATGACATTATCTCCGCTGGTGTTAAAACCAAGGTCCTGCTGCTCTCGGCAACGCCTGTGAACAACCAGTTGTCCGACCTGCGCAACCAGATTTCCTTCATTGCCGGAGGAGATGTCGCCCGTGACAATGCCGCAGACTCCGCCTTTGCTGGAAAACTTGGCATTCTATCGGTCAAGGAAACCTCCCGCATTGCACAGACGCAGTTCACCAACTGGGCAAAGCTTCCTCCCAACAAGCGGAAGACCCGCGATCTCATCGCATCCATAGGCGGCGACTTTTTCAAGATGCTTGACGGCCTCAGCATCGCACGCTCCCGCCGCCAGATCGCATCATACTACGCTGGAGAGATAAAAAAACTTGGTGGATTTCCAAAAAGGCCCGCGCCCAAGGCTGTTCATGCCGCCATTGACCTTGAGCAGCGTTTTCTCTCCTTCGAACAGCTTGACAAGGAAATCAGCGCCCTGCAACTTGCGCTATATCACCCTACCAGCTTCCTCCGCGGCGACCTTGCACCGAAAGTCCGTGCGGCCTATGAAGACAAGATCCTTGGAAATTTCACCCAGGAAGGCCGCGAACGCATCCTCATCGCAATGATGAAGGTCAATTTCCTGAAGCGCCTGGAAAGCTCGGTGGATTCCTTCCGGCTCACTCTCCAGCACACTATCGACAAGATCGACAATATGGAGAAACGGATCTTGGGGTTCGAGAAGCACCTCGATGAGAATCCTGAGATTGATTATGACGCCCTGATGCCCGACATGTTCGATGATCCGGAGTTTGATCAGGAGGATTTTACCATAGGTGGACGCCGACGCATCCATCTTGCACACCTGAAACTTCCCGAATGGCTTAAGGCTGTACGCAACGACCGCACCCAGCTCCAGTTCCTCCTGGAAAAGACCCAGTCCGTCACACCACGCCGTGATGGCAAACTGGCAGAATTGAAAAATTTCATCGAGGCGAAGGTTCACCAGCCGACGATTAACCGCGATGGCAAGCCAAACCGGAAAATTCTCGTCTTCACAGCCTTTGCCGACACTGCACATTACATACATGATAACCTCGGTGACTGGGCGCGTAAGGAACTGAAAATCCATACTGCCCTTGTCTGCGGCGACAACAGCAACGCCACATCGCTGGGGCGCATCGACTACGACGAAATCCTGACCAATTTCTCGCCCATCGCCAAGCGCCGCGCCGACCAATCCGCCCGCTTTGAAAACCAGAACGAGGAAATCGACCTGCTAATCGCCACGGACTGCATAAGCGAAGGACAGAACCTCCAGGACTGCGATCTCCTCATCAACTACGATATCCACTGGAATCCCGTCCGCATAATCCAGCGCTTCGGGCGCATAGACCGTATCGGCTCCAGGAACGATTCCGTCCAGCTTGTGAATTTCTGGCCAGTCGCCGATCTCGACCATTACCTTGGGCTAAAGCTCCGCGTGGAGGCCCGTATGGCATTGGTTGATCTCGCCGCGACCCAGACTGACAACCTCCTCGATCCCAGTCAGATCGAGGATCTTGTCAAGGAAGACTTGCTCTTCCGTGACCGCCAGCTGAAGCGGCTCAAGGATGAAATCCTCGATCTCGAAGACCTTGACGACTCCGTCTCCCTTACCGATTTTTCTCTCGATGAGTTCCGTCTAGACCTGTTGAACTATCTTGAAGCGAACCGTGCCGAACTCGAAGATGCCGGTGAAGGGCTCTATGCCGTAGTACCTCTCAAACAGGATTTATTCGTCCGTGCTCAGCCAGGCGCTATTTTCTGCCTGCGCCACCGCCCTTCCGCACAGAAGACCGCTGATGATTCAAGCAGACCCTCGGATTCGTCCAGATTCAATCCGCTGTCTCCATACTACCTTGTCTATGTCCATGATGATGGAAATGTGCGTTTCAGCTTCGCCCAGCCCAAGGAATCCATGCTTCTCCTGCGGGATCTTGCAGCAGGCGAACCGTCAGCATTCGAACGGCTCTGCAATCTGTTCGACAAGCGCACGGACGACGGCGCCAACATGAGCCAATATGACGGCTTGCTCAAGAAAGCCCTTGCCTCAATCGAGCACACCTTCCAGAAACGGGCGGCCACATCCCTTCTGACCAGCCGCGGTGCAGTCCTGCCGACCGCGAAAGAAGCGCCCACATCCAAGGGCGAGGACTTCGATCTCGTCACCTGGCTCGTGATCACGGAGGGGGAATCATGACTGAATCCAACCGCATTGAATATAAACAGGAGCTGACGGATCTTTTTGAGAAAGAGGTTGTCGCATTTTTGAATTCCCATGAGGGCGGGGTCATCTATATCGGGATTGATAACTCCGGCAAGGTGATAGGTCTGGACGATTCCGACGCGGATCAGCTCAAGATCAAGGACAGGCTGAAAAACAATATCCAGCCTTCCTGCCTGGGGCTATTCGATGTTGTCCACGAGAAACGAGAATCCAGGGACATTGTCAAGGTCATCGTCGCTGGCGGCCTGGAAAAGCCATACTACATCAAGAAATACGGCATGTCCGAAAGGGGCTGCTTCATCCGTATCGGCAGCGCCTCCGACCCCATGCCAGAGGAGATGATCGAGTCGCTCTACAGCAAGAGAGTCCGTAATACAATTGGTAAAATGAGCTCCCCCCGGCAGGATCTCACGTTCGAACAGCTCTTCATCTACTACGAAGCCAAGGGATTGAAATTAAACGATGCATTCATGAAGAATCTGGAACTATTGACTCCGGAGGACAAACCCAATTATGCGGCCTATCTGCTGGCCGACGAGAACGGAATGTCCTTGCAGGTCGCCAAATATGCCGGAACCGACAGAGTGACCTTGGTTGAAAATAAGGACTACGGCCGCTGTTCCATCATTAAGGCTCTGAAGGCTGTCCTGGACCGGGTAAATGTGGAAAACACTGTCTTTGCCAGGATCGGCTATCCCCTGCGTGAAGAACGGGAGATGATCGACTCTACGGCCATTCGCGAGGCAATTATCAACGCAGTGGTGCATAACGACTATTCGTTTGGAGCTACCCCTAAAATAGAATTTTTCGTAGACCGGGTGGAAATCACTTCCATGGGTGGTCTTCCGTATGGTGTGGATAAGGAAGATTTCTTCAGCGGCTTCTCCGTACCACGGAACAAGGAGCTGATGCGTGTATTCAGGGATCTGGAAATCGTCGAGCAGCTTGGATCCGGAATCCCACGCATTTTGAGGAAATACGGGAAAGAAGCCTTCGAAATTCGCAAGACTTTGCTACGCGTAACCATGCCATATGCCAAAGCATTTGAAGCAGGAAAACTCCCGACAAAGGTCGTCTATCAAACCGGGGGCATGCCTGGGTTGAAGGTCGGTGAAATAGCCGGTGGACAAATGGGTGGACAAATGGGTGGACAAATCGGTGGACAAATGGACTTGACGAAAAGGGAACTGGAAGTTTTAGCTATAATAGAGCAAGATAATAGAGTTACCAGGAAGAGTTTGGCCCAGACCTTGGGTATCAATGAATCTGCTGTTTCAAAACATTTGGATAATTTGAAAAAGAAAGGTCTGGTCAAGCGTATGGGAAGAACACGCGGACACTGGGAGCTATTGGACAAATGAAATTCATGAAGCATTTTATGTGTCAAATTAGGATATAATTCTTATGCAACCATCCAATAATCCAGCAATCCATTCATCCTATTCAAACAGGAAGCATTAGCCCATGCCAGCAGCCACCGACCAGCGCGAACCAATAATCGCCGCCCTCAGGGATTTCGACAAGCTTCCACTCGCCGATGCTGCACGGAATCTCTTCTCCACCCTAGGTTACAAGTCCGACAGATCCTTGAATCTCGGGGATTCCAAACCGAAGACCTTCCTCGATTTCGTCCGATCATCGAATGCAGGAAGCTCCTTCGACGAAAAGAAATCCCTTTTCTCCGAATGGAAATCCGCCGACCTTCTGTTCCAGCTCACAGGCGATGACATCGGAAACGAAAGAGGTCTTTTCGATTCCGGCAAAGTTGACGCCTCCAATATGAAATCATACATTTTCTTTGCGATATCGCTAACAGGCAAGGATTATTCCCGAGGATCTTTTGCGAACATCGCAAGACAGATCAACCGTATCTTTCCAATGCCAGTGATGGTGCTGATAGCCTACGACAAGAAATTCACAATAGCCATCATCAACCGCCGTCAGGACAAACGCAAATACCTTGACCGCGACGTACTTGAAAAGGGTGTCGCTTTTCCAAAAGTAAATGCAAATACTCTTGAGAAGCTTCCTGTGGATCATCTTGAAAATATTAAGAAAGCTCATCCTCAGAAGTATATTGAGATGGTCCGTGAGGTAAAGGCAGCGACAATAGAGGTGTTAGGAAATGAACATAGATTGGCAGCAGAGCATATCGAAAAAATTAACTGTCTTTCTTGTCAGCTTTATGGTCTTACGCCGAAAGAAATCGCGATAGTCGAGGGGAAGTCTTTAAGCGGTAACATCTTTTGGAGTGCGGCGTGTCAGCGCCGCTTGCACAGAGCACATTCAGCAAGACGGCAAGCCGTAATAAAATAACCTTATGAGCAAATATTCACATACTCCGGAACATGGTCTTAAAATCGAAACAGTCGTTCGTTTCAGCCATATTTATGTTATCCAATCTCTTGGGCAAGCAGAATTCCATTCCGGAAGGCAGTTGTATGATAAAGTCCTCAAGAAACAAGCAGAATCACTTGGCTGGCTCAATGTAGTTTATAGAGAAATTGACACAGCCACTCAGTTATTTGACTTGCTGGAAGAAATTGCAGAAAACGCAAAGAATAAGAAGGAAATGCCCTTGCTTCATTTTGAAACGCATGGATCGAAAGAAGGATTAACACTAACAGAGGAATATGTTTCGTACATAAAGCTACTACCGGATCTAAGGAAAATAAACGTTCTGACTTGTAACAACCTTTTCATAATTGTTGCTGCTTGTCAAGGAGCATATTTGCGTGATATCCTCATTCCATCACTTGGAGAGGAATCTCCATTCTGGGGAGTATGTGGGCCAAGCGATGAGCTTAACGGTCAAATCCTCCTGGAAGGCTATTCGGCATTCTACGAAGAATGTTTTAAAACAGAGAACATCTTAGCAGGTTTTAATCGCCTTCAGGAAATTGGTGAGTCTCATGGAAAAGACTTCAATGTCTGGAATTCCGAATATTTATTCCTCCTTGCTTTCCGTAAATATCTGCAAAATCACTGCAACGAAGAGCAAATAGAAGAAAGCGTAAAAAGACTGAGGGCAATGGCTAAGGCACAATACGGTAATTATATTGACACACCAGAGCGTTCTGAAATGGTTAGGAAGCGTTTAGGTTCTGCGGACGGGCAGAAAGTTTCGTTTGAAAACATGAAATCCAAATTTTTCATGCATGAGCAATGCCCGGCAAATAAAAATAACTTTAATCCGAGCTTTGATGATATGATGAAGATGAAAATATGAGAAAACAAAGCATATCTCCAGAAATTGAAGCGCGGATACGTAAATCGCTGAAATATACCAGGCCGAACAGATGGAATTTCGGGAATGAGATACTATGCGGCATGTGCCGTCAGAAGGTTATAAATGCCAAGGAAAAGGACAAGAGCATGAATACAAACGAGTTTTACATATCATGAATCTCAAATTAAATGCTGAATCAGATCTTCTGTCCCAGCTTAAGGAGTTGCTTCATAATCTCAATGCCTTAGGCCAGGATCAGGTCAATTTTGATATTTCCGAGGCCAAGTGGATAACCCCATTGTCCATTTTGCCCATATCATATCTGGCTTCAATAAATCAAAGCTCCAAACTGATACATCCTGATGATTACAGCATAAGTAATTATTTGTCGACGATTTCCTTCCCTGCGGGAACGAAGGGCTTGTCGGCAACTCATGCAAAAAGCTATCTTCCTATAATGACAATAAGGTCAAATTCAATGGCTGAGCAAATATATGAAGCAATAGATCAATATGAACGTGGAATTTTATCTTATCTTGTCAGAGAACAAACTTTCAGAGACTATATAGCAAATTCAATCAGGTACTTCCTTGGCGAGTTCTTCACTAATTATCAGGAGCATTCCAAGGCCAGCGAATTCAGAATATTCAGTCAACTCTATCCTAAACGAGACGCCCTTGAAATCTGCCTGCTTGACAACGGTATAGGTATAATGAACAGCTTTTTAAGGGCGACAACTCCAATTCAAGTCACGGATGATATGGATGCCTTGCAAAGAGCAGTGTCTGGGTTATCAACAAAGCCCGGAGAAAGGGGCTATGGCCTAAGGACATCTATAAAATTGATATGCGAATCTGAGCTAAAAGGAGAAATTATCATACTTTCCGGGTCGGCGTGCTACTATCAGAAATTTGGACAGCAACCTCAAATATATAAGTTGAATACTTCATGGCAGGGGGTCATCGTTGCTATGACAATCCATAAGCCCCTGTCGCAAATTGATATTTATAAATATGTTGAATAAATTTTAAAAGGTAATATTGTATATTCAAAACAAGAAACACATATGAAAATAAAGCCTCAAAAATTCCTGGATGTAAAAGCCATTTCGTCAAGGATGGAAGTCAATTATCTCGAAAAGGAGATAACCGATTTGGCATTGAAGGCCAATGACCGCCTTGTTGATTTGGACTTCAACGACATCATACATATTTCGCGTTCCGCCGCGGACGAACTGCTTTCTGCCAGGCAGAGGGCTAAAATCCACGACATCCAGTTGATTTTCTCAAATCTCAACGATTTCAACACGCGGATGCTGAAAATGGTTGCAGATAAGATCGAACATCCTCCACTTCCAATAAGAACTGTCCAGTCAATTCCAGTCTCAGAACTTGTTCTTTCCGCAAATTAGCGGTTAATCGTTGACATCTCGTCTCAGGGTCAGGCTCCCGCAATTGACAAAGTTATCCTGACAATCCTGCCTGCCCGGTGTAGCCTTGGCGAAGACGGGTTATCCTGTCGATACTGTTTTTACAGGAAGCAGATACGTGAGATGCACTGGTCGAAGCTTTCCTTGCCGCTGATGATGTCGATCTCTACGCGCATGAAGAAGACAGGGATGTCGCGGCGGTCGAGTTTTGGCATCCTGACGGCATCCTTTTCGGTGGTGACGATGAACTCCGCCTTCGCCTTCTTGGACGAGTTTATGAAATTGATGATCTCCTGCTGGCGGAACCTGTGATGGTCTGCGAACCGTTCGCGGTGGACTATCTGCGCCCCTAGCTTCTCCACGAACTCCTCGAAGCTTTCCGGACATGCGATTCCGCTTAGTGCCGCTATTTTCTTCCCTTTGAGATGACTCAGGTCAAGACGTGCGTCCTTTGTGAAGACATCTTCCAGGTATTTCGGCTTGTGGCAGCATTCGATGATTTCAGCGCGGCGGTTGTGCTTGCGGAGGAAATCCTTCAGATGCCTGATATGGTTGCCGCCGTTGGATTTCGTGAGGAAAATGTAATCCGCCCTGCGTATGTTTTTAATCGGTTCCCTGAGAAGCCCCCTGGGAAGGACATGATGATTGCTGAAGGGAAGGGTGGAATCCACGAGCATTATGTTCAACCGGGGCTTGAGATCGAGGTATTGGAATCCATCATCGAGGATCAATGTATCGGCCTCGAACTCAGATATCGCGTACAGGCCGGATTTCACGCGGTCCTTGTCGACAAGCACGATCGCGTCCTTGAGATTGGATGCCAGCATGTACGGTTCATCTCCGGCCATGGTGGAATTGAGCAGGAGGTTCTTGCCGTCGGAAACTACGCGGGGCGGGACTTCATTGCGTTTGGACGAGAACTTCTCCTTCATTTTCTCGACGAAGGATCTGTCCTTGCTCCGGTATCCGCGGCTGAGCACTGCGACTTTCCTGCCTTTTTGGCTGAGCGTCCTTGCGAAGACCTCCACGACAGGAGTCTTCCCGGTGCCGCCGCAGGTGAGGTTCCCGATGCTGACCACGAGGCAGCCCAGGGCCCTGGGCCGGATAATGCGCTTGTTGTAGAGCCAGTGCCTGAACTGCACGCCGCGGTAATAGAATCTTGACAAGGTGAACAGGAACATCCTCATCCCGACGTCGAACCGGGAGTGGTGCCTTTCATCGATGACCTCGATGAAGTACTGAAGGACATTTTCGTTGAGTTCGCGTATCGTCATTGAAAACAAGCTGTCAGTTATTGATTGATGATTAAATTTTCCAGAAC
>JBAQUG010000533.1:0-4625 GCA_049297395.1 Victivallales bacterium
CCATCGTATACGCCCCGCAGATGTGTCTCCCTGGGCGAATCAGGACTGTCACTCGTCTTGTAGTCGATGATCCTCACAGTGCCGTCGGAATGTCTTTCAATCCTGTCAATCTTTCCTTTGATGACAGATCCGCAGAATTCAACTCCGAGCCCTCCTCCGAGACTGTATTCCGAGGATATTATCTCCCAGCCTGCGGCATTCTGTTCCGCCTGTACCTCTGCGAATTTCGCAAGCCGCCTCTTTATGTTCTCCAACTGGATCATCAGGGAAAGTGAAAGATGCCTCCCGTAGATGTCCTCCAGAAGCCGCTGTGATTCGACCTGCACGAAGACCTTGATCTCCTCGGAATTCCTGGAGTTCTTCAGCTTTTCATCCTTGGCGAACATGTCAAGCACCTTGTGGCATACTTCACCGAATACAAGCTGGTCCATTTCAGTCTTCCTGTCGTCGACCTCCTCCATCTTCATGACCTTCTTGAGATAGAAGCGGAACGGACAGTTCAGGTAATTCCTGAAATCAGTGACAGACAAAGCAGACAGAATTTTCTTTTCCGGAACTTTGAGTTTCCACTGGAAGGAACTGGCGAGCGGCTTGAGTTTCTTGTCGTCCGGAGTCCCGAAAAGCATCTCCGTCCTTTGCACCAGTATTTCCGAAGGACACAGGAAGAACAGGCGGGAAGGCTTCAATGGTTCTCCGGAGACATCTGTCTTGCCGGCAATGCAGTACAGCTTCCCGTTTTTCCGCGATTCGATGATCGAGGTCATTACGTAGACATCCCTGGCGAAACGGCGCCGGTTGTTCTTCAAACCGAGTTTCTCGCGCGGAAGGTCCGGTATGAAAATATCTCCGACAACTGATTCCGGCACATATCCTTCATTCATACCGGAGACGATCAGAGATTCAGCCTTTTCCCATGGAAGTTCAAGCCATCCCTGCAGCGGCAGCATGTCGGACTCATGTTCCGGATAAATCCTCTGCTTCTCCAGTATATCCACGAAAAGACGCAGCTTTTCAGAAGGAGTCATCCTGAAGGATTCGATGGCCGACTCCTCCAGTTCGGCAAGCATGCCCCTGACAAGCTCCGAGGTGCTGATGAATTTCATCGAACTTTCCTTTTCAGGATCAAGTTCCCTGAACTTGAATGTCTCAGACAGGAATTTCCGGACGAACAAGGTGAGCGGAATCTTCTTGAACTCCCTCATCATGGCATGCACGGCGGCATAGGCGATCTTCAGATTTTTCTTTTCTGCGCGTTCCAGGTCGGAAATCTTCTCAGGCAGATGCCTGTTCTGGTAGACATCCAGCTCCTTCAGAAAGTCCAAGGACAAGAAATCTGCGTTTCCCAAGGCGAGCTGCCCCAGGAAGTCAGGATTGCGTGCGAACTTCGCAAAAGACTCGTAGTTCTCCCGTTCAACGAGATCCGAGAAGCTCCTGAGAAGATGGAAGATGGACGTGGTTGAGATCAGATCTCCTGCCGGATTGAATGTCCTCACACCGGCGTCAAGGAATGACTTCTCGACATAAGGCACCAGGTTTTCATTCAGCACCGAAACCGCCACATCGGCCTGCGAAAGCACTTTCCTGCCCTCAGAAAGTATTTTTACGATATCCTCGGCCTGGGCTTCCGGATTACCGGCAAGCCTTATCCTCTCCTCATGCCCGTGGAAATCTATCTCGGCATCCTCCCATTTTTCCGGAATCGGGCAGCCCCACTCGTCAAACCTTTCACTCATGTCCTCCGGCGCATAAACCCATATCTCCACATCCTTCTTCTGCGAGATATTCTTGAGTTTGTCGAGGACAAGCTGAACCGGATCGCAGACTCCAATCAGGATGATTTTCTCGACATCCCTTATTTCATCCGAGAATCCGTCCGATTCAATCTTTGCGACATTCGCATCCTTAAGCCCTGCCCTTGCCAGCTTCTCCAGATACGATTTTTCAAGCACAGCAAGAGCGTCCCATCTCTCGGGCTCCTGCAGGCCGCACTTCATCCCCATCTTCGCGACATCCCTTATGAGATAGCTGTTCTCGGCAAGGAGATTGCGAAGTTCGCAGAACTTGACGGCGAGTCCGACGATCCATGGAAAGTCCTTGCGGTCAGTTATCTTCAAGGCCCTCAGGTTTCCAGAAGCGGACGATGACAGTACTTCCGTCCAGGCGGCGATCATCTCAAACTCGGCCGCGACTTTTATCCTTCTGTCATGGTTCTTCAGGAAGAAATCAGGAGTTACTGTCCGAGGAGGAAACAGTCCGGACTTCCTCTCAGCGGCGTTCCTCACAAGCATTTCCCTGAGCTTGCGCCCCGACTGCCTGGTAGGCGTTACGATCAGGAATTTGCCCAAATCTGGACTGCCTTCTTTCCAGTCAGCAAGCAGCCTCTCCGATGCAAGTTTCACCAGAGGTTCATCCCATCCGAGAAAATGTAGTTTTAGAGACATTCTTATCCTAAGTAAGACAGGCTTTTTTACCCCGTCGCATGACTGGGCCAGCCTATTATTCCAATTCAACAAGCAGGCTGGAATGAATCTCAGAGGCGGTCAATCCAGTATTCAGGGATTTTCTTACAATGCATAACTGCTATTATTAAAATCGTGTTATTTTCTCTAATGCTATAGAGGAGGGAATAGGGAAACCTCCTTGTAAGATGTTTTCGGATTCCCGGACGTACTTCAGGCCATGCATGAGGGAAAGACTTAATTTGTTCAATGCAATGATCTGCCTCTTCTAAGAATTCAAATCCGAGACCTTTGGATTCACTTTCAAAATAAAGGGCGGCTTCAAACATCTCGACTTCAGCAATATTGAGAAAACGGTGTTTCATTTTGCGGTGGCAAGACGTTTCTTGATACGTTTCATTGCATCATCACCGGAAACCGACCCGATCTTGCCTGATTCAAAAGCCACAAGACGCTTTTCAGCCTCGTTGTACCAGGACTTTTCCATGTGTGTTTCCCTGGTCAATGATTCAGAAATGAGTTCCTGCGCAAGGATTATCCGCTCCCTCACTGGAAGCTTGAAGACTTCAGTTTCAAGCTGTGTCAATGTCATAGACATCTCTAACTTCGCTCCATTTTTACTGATGAAAAATTAATTCCTATACTATTTGGAAAGATACCCGAAATCGAAATGTAAATCAAGTACTCCAAGACTTCAATGACTCCGTTCATTTTGCGGCAGGTTTATATTCTTCAAGCCATTGGAGGATACATGCTGAAGCACCTGCATACTCATTGTCTTTCAGCAAAGCATTCAGACGGTCAACCGCTCCGGCATGGACAAATTCCCGTTTCAACCATTTGGCAATTACCTCGTCCATCGCCTTATTCCATTCATGTCCAGTATTCGGCACCATTTCAACAGTCAATTTATCCGGATTGGCCTTTTTAAGGGCGCTAACGGCACTGTTCATCCAGCCATGACGCAGGGTGTCATTCTGCCCCATGACAAAAAGAATCGGACGACTGGCAATCTGCGCAGATGCCGTATCGGATCCGCCGGCAATGACACAGTATCCGCCGAAGGGCTTCCAGGCTTTGGGGACTTTAAGGTTATCGGTTATGGAATACGCTCCGGAAGACATGCCAGTTAAAATCAACGTATTGGTATCGATCATGGTGGAATTGCAAAGTATCTGTATTGCAGTCAAGGCTATTTCCGAGTCGAAATCACGGCAGGTTCCGATCTTTATCAATCCCTTTTTCTGGTTTTCTTCAAAATTGTAGTCGGCTCCGACAATGATGAAGTTCTCAGTCCCCTCTATTTTCCTCCATTTTTCCGCCTGCCCTGCACCACCCATACCACCGCCAAAATGGATGATGACCGGGTGTGCGTAACCACGTCGATAGCCTGTCGGCAGGCTTACCATCATGCTCACCGGCTTGCTGCCGCCCGAAGCTGCGGAATTACCAAGTTCCGGCAGGGACAATTCAATTCTTGCCGCCGGTTTCAGTTGGTCGGAAGGCAGCACCTTGGAGGTTTTGGCATAAGGCTGAACTTTTGTTGCCATGGGCTTGGCATTTCCATTATCCTCGGCCACGTAAGGCTTCACGCCACTTATGATGATACTCTGTACAATATTTTCTTTGTTCTTTTTCTGAACAAGCGCACGGCCCTGCACAATACTCTGACCGTTCAAGTATTCGTCCTTGAAACTTCCTTTCGCCGGATATGCCTGCCCAAAATCAGTTACGAGTTCAATCTGACCTCCCTTCTTAATCAAAACGCCCCGCCACTCTTCACCGCCAACGCACAGACAGACGCTGCCTGCCAGCACCACAGCCAGAAAAATCTTCCACTTAACCCTTAGCCTGCTCTGTCCAATATTTACGCTCATTTCAAATATTCCTCAGCCTGATTAATTTATGCTTATATCCAATTAACGGTAACCGTTAAGCGGGGCATATCCGCCTCATTTACACAATCAAGTACGGCTCTTTCGGCGAAAGAGCCTCGAGCCATCCCGATCTATAGCGTCGGGATGGCATACTCCAAGAATATCTGCACGATTGTCCGCGCATAAAGCCAGCTTAACGGTTACAATTAATGGCGTCATTTATAGGTTTTAAGATTTAATCACAAGCTTATTATAATCGTCCAAGTATTTTATTTCCGGATTCATCCTG
>JBAQUG010000534.1:0-2866 GCA_049297395.1 Victivallales bacterium
ACCATACGGAGGCGCCCTTTGCGCTGTTCCAGTAGAGACGCCAGTAGGGCGCCGAGAGATCAGGCAGGTTCCAGTACTTTCCCAGTGGCTGGCATGCAACCATCAGTATTTTTATATCAGGATTGAAATATTCATTCATATTAGCTTACAATCTACCATCTGCAGCGCAATTTAAAATGGTAGGATTATACATATCTTAGGTGTTTTTCTCCATTGACCGGATTCATGCCGGGCAATAATGTAAGCGCAGGTTCTAAAAAATGTAACACAGGCATCCTGCCTGCAGGCTTAAATTAAATATTCAAAGGAGAACATCTTATGGCTGCAAAAAAAAGCGCTGGCTCGGGGAAAAGAACGGACTGGTTTGTCAAGGACCGTTTTGGAATGTTCATACACTGGGGGCTCTACTCGATGCCTGCAAGGCATGAATGGGTGCGGAATCAGGAACGCATCAGCAATGAGAGCTATCAGAAATATTTCGACCGCTTCAATCCGGATCTCTATGAGCCCCGTGAATGGGCAAGGATGGCAAAGGCGGCCGGAATGAAGTATTTCGTCATCACCACCAAGCATCATGAGGGATTCTGCCTCTGGGATTCGAAGTACACCGACTACAAGGCCACAAATACTCCATGCGGCAGGAATCTCCTCAAGGAAATGGTCGAGGCATTCAGGGCCGAGGGCCTGAAAGTCGGCTTCTATTATTCCCTTATCGACTGGCATCATCCGGATTTTCCCGTCGACAAGCTGCATCCCCAGCGCGACGACAAGGAGTTCCGTGAAAAGGAAAAGAAACGCGATGTCCGCAAATACGCAGAATACATGCGCAACCAGGTGACTGAACTGCTCACGAAGTTCGGGAAGATAGACATCCTCTGGTTCGACTTCTCGTATCCCGGCGAGGACGGAAAAGGGCACAATGACTGGGAATCGGAAAAACTGCTCAAGCTCATAAGGAAGCTGCAGCCTGATATAATGATTGACAACAGGCTCGACATTCCGGATTCAGGAGATTTCGAGACTCCAGAACAGTTCCAGCCGACCGAAGGATTGAAGGATAAGAATGGGAACCCGATAGTATGGGAGGCCTGCCAGACATTCTCCGGCTCCTGGGGATATCACCGCGACGAGATGAGCTGGCGCGAACCGGACGAACTCATAACAACCCTCATCGACTGCGTCAGCAAGAGCGGGAATCTCCTGCTGAATGTCGGCCCGACGGCGCGCGGAGAATTCGACTACAGGGCGCAGGAACGCCTTGCCGCCTTCGCGGAATGGATGAAGAGGCACGGCCGGTCGATCCACGGATGCCAGCAGGCTCCGGCGGAATTCAAATGTCCAAAAGGATGCAACCTCACCTACAATCCTTCAACTGGCAGGCTGTATCTCCATATTCTCAACTGGCCCTATAAGCACATAACGATGGAGGGCAAGGCCTTCACGGACCGTGTTGAATACGCGCAGTTCCTGCATGACGGCTCCGAGATCGCGATGAAAGGCCTTGAACCGTGGCAGACAGGCCAGAACCACCAGCTCGGAGGGGACTGCACTCTTTCAATAACTCTTCCGCAGATGAAACCCAAGGTTGCAATACCTGTCGTGGAATTGTTCCTGAAAAAATAAGATGTGGAGATTTGAAATCCGTACGGAATGGCATCCGTACGGATTTTTTTTATTCATTCAACCCGTATGGAATCCTATCTTTTTCCCTCAGTATCTGCATTTAGCCCGAAGTTCCCGGGAAAAATCAGACCCTAAACACCGACTTGCGCATTGATTTTATCTATGAGGAATATGAAACGGTCGTCTGTAATCTATTGCCAGTTGTCAGTTGCATTTGAGAACGCCTATGTATCTTTTCATATTCCTGAACCGATTCCTTACTTCACAAACCCCGCCACCACCACGTTGATCTGCCTTCCTGATGAAAGCGTGACCGTGAGTATCTTCGACGCGACTCCGGAATAGGTCTTGTCTTCCACGAAACTGGCATCGCCGGCTGCGAGCTTCGCAAGGAGTTCGAGCTGTTCGCAGGCCAGCAGGGAGATGTCAACGGGAGTTAATCCTTCATCAGGATCGCTGAGCGATGTCACTGCAATTATTCCGATACGGCCTCCATTAATAGCTGTTTCCTGTGCGCCGCTTATGATTCCGAGTGTTTTCAGAACAGCAAGCACGGATGCCCTCTTCGAGTATTCCACACGCACTGCGAATGGCACTGCCGACAGCGCGGATGTCGTTGTCGCATCATTCCCTACCCCTGCACCTTCTACACCGTAGAGAAGCAAGTAGAGTCCGTGGTAGTCGAGTTTGTCAGTCAGCTGCGCGTCGTCCTTCGCCTTGGCAAGCGTGCTCTCCACCCACATAGTCGCATATGCATTGTCAAACGTGCCATTTGTCCATCCGTTCCGGATGTTGAGGAAGTTCTGGAGCCCGATGATGTCTTCCTGGAGCGGAACTGCAACCGGTGCCGCAGGTATGTAGGATGAACTGTCGAAGAAGTTGTTATCCTCAAGACATCCCTTTCTGGTGGCTACGGTATGGCTCGCCGTGCCTTTGGCGGTGTCGGGCATGTCGGTGAAGAAGAAGTCGAAGGTGTGTTCGCCCTCGGATCCTATCATCGTCGAGTACGTGAAGAAGCCCTTGGCGTCGGTCTTCGCAAGTGTGCCTGTGAGTCCGGTGATAGGATTCCTTACCTGCAGAGTCATTTTTGGTATCCCTGCACCGGCTTCATCGACGACTGTGCGCCCAACCTGATTATGATAGATTCTGCCCCTGTAAACATGGTAACACTTCTCCATTTCTTGCCACGGTGATGTGGCCGTTCACGAGTAACCAGGTTTCGATGGCAAGGCGTATCGCCTTC
>JBAQUG010000535.1:0-15802 GCA_049297395.1 Victivallales bacterium
CGCTGAATGCGCGTTTGAGGGCGAGTGCGAGGACTTTCTTGTTGACCTTCATTCCGTATTTGCGTGGTTTCGGTCCGAAAGTTATTCCACCATGTCTCCAGATCGGGCTTCTGTTGCTGCCGACACGTGCGCGGCCTGTCCCCTTCTGGCGCCATGGCTTCGCACCACCGCCGCTGACTTCGGCCTTGTTCTTGGTTGAAGCAGTGCCCGCGCGTTTTTCGGCGAGATGTGCGACAACTGAATCATGGACGGCCTGGGAGCCCTTTTCAAGTTCAAAATGTTTCGGCTTCAGGGCGAGGTCGCCGGCTGCTGAGCCGCTATTGTCAATTATCTTGACTGATAATTCCTTCTTGGCATCTTTCTTGGTATCTTTTTTAGTTATCTTGGCCATAAGTCACCACCTATTTCGTTTTAATGCTTTTTTTAATGGCGCTTCTGACTGTCAGTATTCCGCCAGTCGGGCCGGGAACTGCGCCTTTGAGGAAAAGAAGATTCTCTTCAGCGGAAACTTTGACAACGAGGAGATTCTGGATTGTCCTTGGAACATTGCCCATATGTCCGGGCATCTTCTTGCCCTTGATTACGTTGGCCGGTTTTTCCTTCTGACCGATGGACCCTGGTCTCCTGTCCCAGCCGCCGCCGTGGCTTGCGCGTCCGCCGGCGAAATGAAAGCGTCTTACAACGCCCTGGAAACCTTTTCCCTTTACAACTCCGTTTACATCCACGTATTCCTTTACGGCAAAGATGTCGGCCTTGATTACGTCGCCGGCCTTGAGTTCCTTGTCAGGATCGCGGATTTCATTGAAAGCGGATGGAGGATTGCCTTCGATACCTACTTTTTGGGCACGTCCGATCATGGCCTTGCCGGCGTTCTTGGCTTTTCTCTCACCGAAGCCGAGCTGGATTGCCGAGTAGCCGTTCTTTTCCTTGGTTTTTACTTCCATTACGGTGCACGGACCGGCCTGGAGAACGGTGACTGGAACGAGTACGCCGTTTTCGTCATAGACCTGGGTCATGCCGAGTTTTTTAGCAATAATACCTTTCATTTTCCTCCTTGTTTAGAGACACTTGCGTTTAATTAATGCAGAGGTGCCTTCAGGAACCGATCTTGATGGAGATGTCAACACCGGCAGGGAGGTTGAGCTTTTTGAGCTCATCCACCGTTTTTGCGGTCGGATTGATGATGTCCATCAGGCGTTTATGGGTCCTGATTTCAAACTGATCCATTGATTTCTTATCGCAGTGCGGCGAACGGTTGACGGTGAAGCGTTCGATTCTCGTAGGCAACGGAATCGGTCCTGCTATCAACGCACCTGTCCTGCGCACTGTATTCACGATCTCCGCCACAGACTGATCCAAAATACGATGATCGAAAGCCTGCAGTTTGATCCGAATTGTCTGCTTACTTGTTGTCGCTGCGCTCATTTTTTTATTTCCTTTTCAACAATTTGTTTTTGTAACTCTGAAGGGACCTTTTCAAAATGAGAAGGTTCCATTGAATAAGAAGCTCTGCCTTTTGAGAGAGAGCGAATGGCTGTAGCGTAGCCGAAAAGTTCGGACAGGGGGGAATGGGCGAGGATCTTAGTCGTGTTGCCCTTTGTCTCCACTTCGATTATCTGTCCTCTGCGGCTTGATGTGTCACCTATGACATCACCCATGTTCTCGTCGGGGGTCGTTATCTCCACTTTCATGATGGGCTCAAGAATTATCATGGCCGCCTTTTTGCAGGCGTCCTTGAATGCCATTGAAGCGGCTATCTTGAATGCGAATTCAGAGGAGTCGACCGGATGATATGAGCCATCAAGGATCTGGACGTGGACGTCGACTACTGGATATCCGGCAAGAATGCCGGTAGTTGAGGCCTCAAGAAGGCCTTTCTCGATCGGCTTGATATACTCCTTGGGGATTCTCCCGCCGACAACCTTGTTTTCAATAATGACGCCATAGCCACGGGGCCTTGGCTCCATGTTGATGATGACATGGCCGTACTGTCCGCGTCCGCCCGACTGTCGCACGAATTTGGTATTGGATTCGGCCGCCTTGGTGATCGTCTCCCTGTATGCGACTTCAGGTTTTCCGGTATTGGCCTCGACCTTGAATTCACGGAGAAGCCTGTCGCGGATGATGTCGAGATGAAGTTCACCCATTCCTGAAATTATTGTCTGTCCAGTCTCCTCGTCTGTCTTGATCCTGAACGTGGGATCTTCTTCGGATAGTGCGCCGAGGGCGCCATAGAGCTTGTCACGGTCGCCGGATGTCTTTGGTTCGACGGCCATAGATATTACAGGCTCAGGAAAATTCATTGATTCGAGGATTATCTGGTCGTTTTCAGAACAGAGGGTATCGCCTGTCGTTACGTTCCTGAGTCCGACGGCCGCAGCGATGTCCCCGCTGAATACTTCGTCCAGATCGCTCCTGTGGTTGGCATGCATCTGGAGAATTCTGCCAAGTCTTTCACGTCTCTTTGTCCTGGGACTGAAAACAGATTCGCCTTTTTTGATGGAGCCGGAATAGACTCTGAAGAATGTAAGCTTGCCGACATATGGGTCGTTCATGATCTTGAATGCCAGGGCTGAGAAGGGTTCTGTATCGCCGACATGTCGTTCCATTGGCAGTTCAGTTTTCGGATCCGTGCCTTTTATCTCCCATACGTCTACGGGGGAGGGGAGATATGCGACAACACTGTCCAGCATGGGCTGTACGCCCTTGTATTTGAAGGCGGATCCGCAGACGATCGGGACGATGTCGCTGGAGATGACCATGCGCCTTATGGCCTGTTTTATTGTAGCGACATCCGGCTTCTTGTCCTCAAGGAACATTCCCATTATCTGCTCGTCGACTTCGGCGAGGCATTCAATGATGTACTTGTATGCCTGTTCCGCCTGGGCTTTGAGTTCTTCGGGGATTTCCTTCTCGATAATTTTTGCGCCCATGGATTCTTCGTCGAAGATAAGGGCTTTTTTCTCAAGGACGTCGATGACTCCGACAAATGTCTCTTCTTTCCCAATGGGGAGCTGGAGAGGGACTGCGGTTGCGCCGAGTTTGTCATGTATGTCCTCGACGACTCTCTGGAAATCAGCGCCTGTCCTATCCATCTTGTTGACGAATGCGATGATTGGAACTTTATATTTTTTTGACTGGCGCCAGACTGTTTCGGACTGTGGCTGGACACCTCCGACTGCGCAGAAGACAGCGACCGCGCCATCTAGGACGCGCAGGGATCTTTCGACTTCGGCTGTGAAGTCGACGTGCCCGGGGGTGTCGATAAGATTGATCTTGTGATCTTTCCAGGTGCATGTCGTAGCGGCCGAAGTGATTGTGATACCGCGCTCCTGCTCCTGTATCATCCAGTCCATGGTTGCTGTACCTTCGTGGACTTCACCCATCTTGTAGTTTTTGCCGGTGTAGTAGAGTATTCGTTCACTAACCGTGGTTTTGCCGGCGTCGATATGGGCCATGATCCCGATGTTCCTGACCCTTGAGAGGGGAACCGTGCGGCTTTCGGCCTCCTTGTATTCCTTTTTTCCATTAGTAAGCATAATATGTCAAAGAACCTTAAATAAAAAAATTACCATTTATAATGGGCAAAGGCCTTGTTGGCCTGCGCCATCTTGTGTGTGTCTTCCTTCTTCTTTACTGATGAACCAGTATTGTCAAAAGCGTCGAGAATTTCAGAACCAAGGGCGTTCTTCATGGACTGTCCCTTTCTCCCCTTCGCATATGTGACAATCCAACGGAGCCCGATGGCCACCTGCCGTTCAGGATTGATCTCTACGGGAACCTGGTATGTGGCACCTCCGACTCGACGGCTTTTCACTTCAAGGCGTGGCTTGACGTTTTCAAGGGCCTGGAGGAAAATCTCAAGGGGTTCCATTTCCTTTTTCTTCAGCTTTATTGCGTTGAATGCATCATATACGATCCTCTGGGCGGTCGATTTCTTGCCGCTTATCATGATCGTATTGATGAGACGCGCAACAAGTTCGCTGTTGTATTTCACGTCCGGCGTAAGGACTCGCTTTGCTGCTCTATGTCTTCTCATTTTCCTCTTCCTGATGTTATTGTTTAATCAAAAAAAACTATCGACACCCGTGGATGCCGACAGCTTTTAATCTTGTCAAAATTATGCGCTGCCTGTCTTATTTGGCCTTTTTCGCACCGTACTGTGAACGCGCCTGCTTGCGTTTGTCAACTCCGAGACAATCAAGAGTTCCGCGGACGATGTGATATCTCACGCCGGGAAGGTCACGTACGCGGCCGCCCTTGACGAGAACAACGGAATGTTCCTGGAGATTGTGTCCCTCTCCACCGATATAGGCAGTGACTTCTTCTCCGTTTGTAAGACGAACCCTTGCAATTTTCCTCAAAGCCGAATTTGGTTTCTTAGGTGTTCTTGTCGTCACCTGCAGGCATACTCCGCGTCTCTGGGGACAACCTTCGAGCGCACGGGCCTTGCTCTTCTTGACTTTCTGGCTGCGGCTTCTTTTAATCAACTGGTTGATAGTCGGCATTAATGTTTCCTGTTTTATTTTTTCCTGCCCGCTCAAAAAAGCGGGCTGATATTATATCTCGCTTTTAAAAATATGCAAATCCTTAAATCAATCTTTGATCGAAAGCATCTCTCTTGCGGCGCTGATCGCGGCCGCTTCCTCGATTGTAGGCTTGTCCTGCTGAGGCTTTGAAAGATCGGCTTCAGGAGGCAGTTCTTCACCTATTTTCTTGATGAGGATCTTCTGTACCTCCTCGGTTCCTGTTCCTGCAGGAATGAGATGCCCTGTTATCACATTCTCCTTGAATCCCCTGAGATAATCGACTTTTCCCAGGGTAGCTGCATCAGTCAGGATCCTTGTGGTATCCTGGAACGACGCTGCTGAAATGAAGCTGTCCGTTTCAAGGGACGCCTTTGTGATTCCGAGGAGCACTGGTTCGGCTTCCGCGGGCTTTCCACCCTTTGAGGCGACTGATGAATTTTCGTCGAGGAATTTATATTTGTCAATCTGTTCGCCTACGAGGAACTGCGTGTTGCCCGGATCTGTTATACGGACTTTCTGCAGCATCTGGCGGACAACGATTTCAATATGCTTGTCATTGATCTCAACGCCCTGTGCCCTGTATACGAGCTGGACTTCGTTGACAAGATACTCCTGAAGCTCCTGGGGTCCGCAGATTTCGAGGAGTTCCTGTGGAACTATCGAACCTTCAGTGAGTTTCTGGCCCTTGTGGACTATATCGCCTTTTCCTACCGACAAATGCTTGTTTGCCGGAATAAGATGCTCTTCAGTCTGGTTGTTCTCAACGTCGCGGATTATCAGCTGGCGTCGGCCGCGGACCATTTTGCCGAGTTCGACCCTGCCGTCGATCCTTGCGATTTCAGCGATATCCTTCGGTGTCCTTGCTTCAAACAGCTCTGCGACACGCGGCAGACCACCTGTGATATCCTTGTTCTTTGCGGTCTGGCGGGGCATTCTGGCGAGAACTGTACCTGCCTTGATCTTGGCACCCTCGTTTATCATAAGGTAGGCGCTTGCAGGCAGAGTGTAATGGGATATGATCTCGCTCTTGTCGTCCTTGACGACAATCTGAGGATGGAGATCCTCGCGATGTTCCATGACGGTTACTTCCTCGACTCCGTTCGTCTTTGTCTCGCGGTTCAAGGTCACGCCTTCGATAAGGTCGCGGAATTCGATGGTTCCGCTTTCTTCGGAGATGATTGGAATATTGTAGGGATCCCAGCTTGCGATCTTGTCGTTTGCCTTGGCTTTTTCACCTTCGTTCTTTGCGAGGATCGCACCGATGGCGAGTTCATAGCGGTCTATTTCAACGCCGTGATCGTCTTCGATTATCGCGAAACCGTTCTTGTTCACTACAACGGATTCACCCTTGTCGTTGGTGACGATCCTTGCGTTCGAGAACTTGACGATACCCGTGTTCCTGGTTCTGATGACAGGCTGTTTGTACGATGACGAAGCAGTACCACCGATATGGAATGTTCTCATTGTCAGCTGTGTGCCGGGTTCACCGATGGACTGCGCTGCGATGATTCCAAGGGCGTCGCCTACGTCGGCGAGCCTGTTGTTCGCAAGATTCCGTCCATAGCATTTCATGCAGACCCCGAACTTGGTCTCACACGTGAGCACCGACCGGATGTATATGCGGTTTATTCCGCTGTCCACTATCTTTGTAGCGACCTGTTCAGTCACTTCATCGTTGGCGGCAACCAGCAGCGAGCCGTCGCCCTTGATCGGGTCACGGATGTCCTGTGCGCTGAATCTCCCGATGATCCTGTCCTTGAGAGGGATGATCTCCTCATCGCCTTCAACGACGTTGCCTACCCAGATCCCCTTTACGGTTCCACAGTCGTGCTCATGGCATATTACATCCTGTGAAACGTCGACGAGTTTTCGGGTCATGTAGCCTGAATCGGCTGTCTTGAGGGCGGTATCTGCGAGACCTTTTCTGGCTCCATGGGTACTGATGAAGTACTCGAGGACTGAAAGACCTTCACGGAAATTGGATATGATGGGACGCTCGATGATATCGCCAGAAGGTTTCGCCATCAGTCCACGCATTCCTGCGAGCTGACGGATCTGATCCTTGCTGCCTCGCGCTCCAGAGTCAAGCATCGCGAAAACAGGATTGATTTCGCCGCCTTTTGTCTTGTCGCCTGAAAGATCGAGAGAGGCGAAAAGTTCGTTTGCGACCCTGTTGCTGGCCTGTGTCCAGATATCGATGATCTTATTGTGGCGCTCACCGGCTGTGATGACACCTCGGTGGAACTGCGCCTCTACCTTGTCGATTTCCTTCCTGGCATTTTCAATATGCTCCTCTTTCTTTTCAGGGATGATCATGTCGGTGATCGAGATGGAGAATGCGGCGCGTGTCGCATATTCATAACCCAGCTTCTTAAGGGCGTCGAGTACTTCTACTGTTTTTTCGTGCCCTACGTTCGCATAGGTCTGCGTGATGAGCTTTCCAAGACGTTTCTTGTCGGCGGAATCGTTGTAGAATCCGAGGCTCTTGTCCCAGATTTCATTGAAAATACAACGTCCGGGGGTCGTCAGGATGAAACGGTTTTCCGAATTCCCATGGATGGTCTTCTTGCCCAAGTCAGGGTTCGGAATCTTGATTGCATCGTGTATTTTAGTGACACCGGCATCAAGCGCGGATATGACTTCAAAGTAATCCTTGAAGGTTTTGGCCTTGTCGATGTTCTTGGGTTTGACTGTCAGATAATATGCTCCGAGGGTTATATCCTGCGTCGGAGTCATTATCGGTTTCCCGTTTGCAAGCGAGAATATGTTGTTCGTGGAGAACATGAGAAGTCTCGCCTCGAGCTGGGCCGGGCTTGAAAGCGGAATATGCACGGCCATCTGGTCACCGTCGAAGTCGGCGTTGAATGCCGTACATACGAGCGGATGTATGCGGATGGCGGATCCTTCGATAAGGATGGGATCAAAGGCCTGTATGCTGAGACGATGGAGTGTCGGAGCACGATTGAGCATTATAGGATGCCCCTTCGTGACTTCCTCAAGGATGTCCCATACCACTGGTTCGCCGCGCTCAATCATCTTCTTTGCGCTGCGGACGGTATGGACATAGCCTCTCTGTTTCAGGTAGCGGATTATGAACGGCTCAAAGAGGACGAGAGCCATTTTCTTAGGAAGTCCGCACTGGCCCAGCTTGAGTTCCGGACCGACGACGATAACTGAACGGCCAGAATAGTCGACGCGTTTTCCAAGGAGGTTCTGGCGGAAGCGCCCCTGTTTCCCTTTCAGCATGTCGCTGAGGGATTTGAGAGGGCGGTTTCCGGCACCTGTGACAGCGCGGCCATGGCGACCGTTGTCGAGCAGCGCGTCAACTGCCTCCTGGAGCATGCGCTTTTCATTCCTGATGATGATTTCAGGGGTCCTGAGCTTGAGAAGGTTCTTCAAGCGGTTGTTTCTGTTGATGATCCTCCTGTAGAGATCATTCAGATCCGAAGTTGCGAATCTTCCACCCTCAAGGGGTACGAGAGGCCTGAGATCAGGAGGGATCACGGGGAGGACTTCCAATATCATCCATTCGGGACGTGAATTGCTCTTGATGAATCCTTCAACAAGCCTTGTCCTTTTTGCGAGCTTGACGCGGATGACCTTGCTGCGGGTCGATGCCATCTGCTCTTCAAGTTCCTTCTTGAGGACTTCAAGGTTGATTTTTTCAAGGAGTGCTCTTACTGCGGGGGCACCCATGTCGGACTTGAAGTTTTCGCCATAGTCCTCGCGGGCTTCGCGGTATTCCAGTTCGGAAAGGGGCTGCCCGAGCTTCAGGGGCGTATCGCCGGGATCGGTTACAACCCAGTCCTCATAATAAATGACCCTTTCAAGCGCCCTTGCCGTCATGTCGAGCATGAGCCCTATACGGCTGGGCATGCACTTGAAGAACCAGATGTGGGAGACGGGTACGGCAAGGTCGATATGGCCCATGCGTTCGCGCCTGACTCTTGACTGTGTGACTTCAACGCCGCACCTGTCGCAGACAACGCCCTTGTGTTTGACCCTCTTGTATTTTCCGCAATTACATTCCCAGTCGCGGGTAGGACCGAAGATCCTCTCGCAGAAGAGACCGCCCTTTTCAGGTTTGAAGCTGCGGTAATTTATAGTTTCAGGATTTTTAATTTCACCATGGCTCCACGAACGTATGACTTCAGGAGAGGCCACGTTGATCGTGACTCCACCGAAGGAAGAACTTTCTTCACGCTGTCCGAGAAGCTCCTTATATGCATAACTGCTGTCTATCACTTTAAGTCCTCCTGAGGTTATTCAGCCAAGCTTTGTTTGTTTGTGATACGGATGTCGATGCCAAGGCTCTGCAATTCCTTCAACAGAACATTGAAGGACTCAGGCCTGTGGGGCTCGAGGACGTTGTGACCTTTGACGATGGATTCATAGATCCTCGCGCGTCCGACAACGTCATCGCTCTTGACTGTGAGCATTTCCTGGAGGGTATACGCCGCTCCATATGCTTCGAGAGCCCAAACTTCCATTTCTCCGAAACGCTGTCCACCGTGCTGGGCTTTGCCGCCGAGAGGCTGCTGCGTAACGAGAGAATATGGACCGACTGCTCGTGCATGAATCTTGTTCGAGACGAGATGGTCGAGTTTCATCATGTAGATCTGTCCGACCAGGACTCGCTGTGCGAATTTTTCGCCGGATCTTCCGTCGTATAGGTCTGTCTTGCCGTCAAACACGAGTTTTGAGCCCTCATGCTTGAATCCAAGGGGATATGCTTCGCCGCCTTTCTCCTTGGGAAGCTTTTCATTGGCTTTCTTCATGAGCTCGACGATCTTCTCCTCGCTAACACCATCGAAGACAGGGCTTGCGACCTGGAGACCAAGTATCTTTGCGGCCCATCCGAGATGGGTTTCGAGAACCTGTCCTACATTCATACGGCTAGGTACGCCGAGGGGGTTCAGAACGATGTCGACAGGTGTTCCGTCCGCAAGGAACGGCATGTCTTCCTCGGGTACTATCTTTGCGACAATACCTTTGTTTCCATGGCGTCCTGCCATCTTGTCGCCGACTTCAAGCTTGCGCTTGCTTGCCACGTAGACTTTAACCTTCTTGACGATTCCCGGATCAACGCCTTCACCCTTTTCAAGGGATTTGAGGATCTCGTCCCTGCTGGCTTCGATCTCCTTGAATCTCGGAACGAACGTGTCGATTATGCCGTCGATGGTCTTCTTCAACGGGCATGAATCCATTTTGTAATGCTGATGCTTGTTCGCGAGCTTGAGGACTGAACTCCTCGTGACTTTCCTGTTGGCGGAAATGAGTATCGCGTTTTGCTTCGAAGATGATGAATCGTAGATCGGGCAGGGGAGCTTCTGTCCGAGCATTATCTCTGCAAGCCTGTCTGCTAGTTCCTCTACGATCTCGTTATATTCGTTTTTGAAATTGTCCTTCGCCATTTTAGTCTGGCGGCGGATTTCTGATTTTGTAAGGGTCTGCCTGTTCGGATCCTTGCTTCTCTCAATCCTGACATCCATGACTATGCCGCCTTTTCCGCTGCTGACTATAAGGCTTGAGTCCTTGACGTCTGCGGCCTTTTCCCCGAATATGGCTCTGAGAAGCCTTTCTTCAGGAGCGAGTTCAGTCTCGGATTTGGGAGTGATTTTTCCGACAAGTATGTCTCCGGCCTTCACTTCTGCGCCGAGCCTGACAATACCATCCGGACCGAGATTCCTGAGAGCTTCTTCGCTCACATTGGGAATATCGCGTGTGATTTCCTCCGGACCGAGCTTGGTGTCGCGTGCGGTGAGTTCGAACTCATCGATGTGGATGCTTGTGAATACGTCCTCCTTGACGATCCTCTCGTTGATCACGATGGCGTCTTCGAAGTTGTATCCGCACCAGGGCATGAACGCCACGAAGACGTTCTTTCCGAGCGCGAGCTCGCCGTTTGCGGTTGCTGCACCATCGGCGATCACGTCGCCTTTCCTGATCTTCTGTCCGACTCTGACGATAGGACGCTGGTTGATGCATGTTCCGGCATTGCTGCGGAGATATTTCTTAAGGATGTAGAACTGGGACTTCTCATCCTTTTCCGATTTCGGTATTTTACCGTCCGGAGAAACGATGACGAGGTTTCCAGTCACGCTTGCCACAATTCCTTCCTTTTCAGCTGACATCACGGCTCTTGAATCGGTGGCAACCCTCTGTTCGAGTCCCGTGCCAACGAGAGGTGATTCAGTTGTCATGAGCGGAACGGCCTGGCGTTGCATGTTCGAGCCCATGAGTGCTCGGTTCGCATCATCGTGCTCAAGGAATGGAATAAGGCCGGCGGCTGCGCTGACGAGCTGTTTCGGCGATACGTCCATGTACTGGATGGTGTCGCGCGCTCTTTCAGCCGAGTCGCCCTGGTATCTGCACATGACCATTTCATTCAGGAGTTTCCCCTTTTCATCTATCGAGGCGTTTGCCTGGGCGATGACGAATCTCTCCTCCTGGTCTGCGGTAAGATAATCGATTTCCTTTGTGGCTACTCCGTGTTTTACAATTCTGTACGGAGTCTCAAGGAAGCCATAGCGGTTGATCCTTGCGTAGAGCGACATGGACGAGATAAGACCGATGTTCGGACCTTCAGGGGTCTCGATCGGGCATACGCGTCCATAATGGCTGGAGTGAACGTCGCGGACTTCGAATCCTGCACGTTCGCGGCTGAGCCCGCCTGGTCCAAGTGCGCTTAGGCGCCTCTTGTTGGTTAGTTCTGACAGCGGATTTGTCTGGTCCATGAACTGCGAGAGCTGATTTCTTGCGAAGAAATCCCTGACGACGCCTGCGAAAGCCTTCGGGTTCACAAGCTGTCCGGGAGTAATGCTCATTCCGTCTGTTCCGAGAAGGGTCATGCGTTCGCGGATAAGGCGTTCAGTCCTTACAAGTCCGACGCGGCACTGGTTCTGGAGGAGTTCTCCGACAGTTCTTACGCGCCTGCTGCCGAGATGGTCGATGTCATCGGCCTGTCCGCCTGTGTTGCGGAGCTTGATCAGATATTTTGTCGCTTCCATCAGATCGTTCTTGTCAAGTATCCTGACTGTGATGGGAGTCTGAGTCCCGAGCTTCTGGTTGATCTTGAATCTTCCGACTTCACCCAGGTCATAGCGGCGGACATCGAAGAAAAGACGTTTGAGAAGCTGTTTTGCGTTGCTGATGCTCGGTGGATCTCCGGGCCTCATCCTCTTGTATACTTCCTTCAACGCCTCTTCAGTGTTTCTGGAAGGATCGCGCTTGAGGCAGAGGATTATATGGTTGACTCCATCAGGAATCTCGGCGAGGTCAACCTTCTTGATGTCTGCGTCCGAAATTGTCTTCAGAATAACTTCTGTAAGAGGTTCGAGCTCGTTGACGACCACTGATCCGGAAGGATCCGTGACATCTTTGACAGTGTAATAGTTGGAAAGCTCCTTTGCATCCTTCTTGAGGAGGGAGGCGACGGAGAAGCTGTCTACCTTATATATTGCAGCGAGAATGTCCGCATTGGTTTCATATCCGATTGCGCGGAGCAGGGTGGTGATTAGGAATTTTCTCCTCCTGCGTCTTCTGTCCAGATAAATATAGATAAGATCGTTGATGTCGTACTGGACTTCCATCCATGAGCCGCGATCCGGGATTATCCTGTATGAATAGAGCGTGCGGCCATTTGAATGGCGGCTCTTCTCGAAACAAATACCAGGCGACCTGTGGAGCTGGCTTATGATGACGCGTTCGGCGCCATTGATGACAAAGGTACCACGGTCAGTCATCATCGGGATGTCGCCGAAATAGACGATCTCCTCGATCTTCTTGCCCTTGTCGTCGATCTTGAAGGCTACATGCAGGGGCGCACTGTAGGTGTCGCCATCCTTGATGCAGTCAAGAACGCTCCGTTTAGCGTCGCCAATTGTATAATTTGTGAAATCAAGTGTAAGCTGCTTGTCGAAGCTTTCTAACGGGAAAACTTCCTTGAATACCTCCTGCAAACCCTGATTTTTTCTTTTTTCCGGAGGAACTTCCTTCTGCAGAAAGGAGGCATAAGATTCAAGCTGGACCGCGATAAGGTCCGGAATATTAAGCACGTCCTGCAATTTACCAAAATTTGAGCGTTCAGACATAGTCCACCCTGCACAGATTGTTATATACGGTTAATGAAAAAACGGAGATTAAATCTCCGACCCCAGAAAACCTGAAAATAATGAAGTGACAGGGATTTCTCCCTGTCACATTCATTATTTTGTTGAAATTTTATTTAAGTTCAACTTTTGCGCCTGCACCTTCAAGCTGTGCTTTCATCTTGGCGGCTTCGTCCTTGGTAACGCCTTCCTTGACGGGCTTCGGTGCGCCTTCAACGAGGTCCTTTGCTTCCTTCAGGCCGAGACCTGTGATAGCTCTGACTTCCTTGATGACCTTGATCTTGTCAGCGCCGAAATTGGCGAGAATGACTGTGAACTCTGTTTTCTCTTCAGCTGCCGGAGCTGCTGCGCCCGCCGGGGCTGCTGCCGCTGCTGCGACTGGTGCCGCGGCTGAGACGCCGAGACGGTTTTCAAGAGCCTTTACAAGCTTTGAGAGTTCAAGCACTGAAAGATTTTCTACGTAGGAGATGAACTGATCCATTTCCTTAGAAACTTCAACTTTTACTTCATCTGACATTTTCTGGACCTCCATATTTGATTTTTAATTGCTTATTTCTTTTTTATTCTTAAATGCGTTCAAAACATTCACTATTTCTGAAGCCTTGACGTTGAGAAGAGTGACAAGATTCCTTGAAGGAGCGAGAAGGACACCGAGCAACTGCGCTCTGAGGACTTCACGCGTCGGCAGGCTGGCAATGGCTGAAATATCGCCCTTGCTGACTACTGCGCCTTCGAGATATCCGGCCTTGGCTGAGACCTGCTCATGCGCTTTCGCAAAGACCATGAGAGCCTTGGCAACCGGGCCTGCATCGCCTTTTCCTGAAACTACAGCAGTATCTCCGACGAACTTGAGTTCGGAAAGGCCCTTTATGCCTTTCGCCTCCGCAGCTTTTCTGATCATGCGGTTCTTCAGGACATGGCATTCTGCATTGTGTTTTCCAAGCGAGCCGCGTAGTTCGGAGAAATCCGCAACATTAAGCCCCTTGAAAGTGATAAGGAATACATAGTCGGATTTTTCGAGCATGTTTCCGATTTCATTCAACAGCTGTACTTTTTCAATCCTCATGATACCACCGCCTTAGAAAATTCATTGACGTCGACCTTGATTCCCGGACCCATTGTCGAGGAAAGAGTGCAGCTTTCAATGTATACGCCCTTTGAGGCGGCAGGTTTTGCCCGGACTACGGCCTGTATGATGGCCCTGCAGTTCTCCTCAATGTCTTCCTTCTTGAAGGACATCTTACCTGCCGGCACATGCACGCATGCGCCCTTGTCAATCCTGAACTCAACCCTGCCAGCCTTGGATTCCCTGACTGCAACATCAACCTGTTCGGTTACTGTTCCTGTCTTGGGATTGGGCATGAGGCCCTTCGGTCCAAGAACCTTACCAAGTGTTCTCACCTGGTTCATTGCGGAAGGCGTTGAAATGAGAACATCGAAATCAAGCCAGCCACCCTTGATCTTGGCGATCATTTCTTCGAAGCCGACAAAATCAGCTCCGGCGGCCTTTGCCTTGGCAGCAGCTTCGCCGTCGGCAACAACTGCAACACGGACACTCTTTCCGGTTCCTTTCGGAAGACCGACCGTACCTCTGACGTTCTGGTCCGACTGCTTCGGATCTATGCCGAGCTTGAATGCAAGATCGACTGTTTCATCGAACTTCGCCTTCGGAAGAGCGACAAGGAGGTCTATGGCCTTCTTGATGTTGAGCTTGGCGCTCCTGTCGACCTTCTCGGATTTCACCTTGTATGATTTGCTTCTCTTACGCATCTGTCACCTCTATTCCCATGCTGCGCGCCGTGCCGGCTATGATCCTAAAAGCGGCTGCATCGCTCCTGGAGTTGAGATCCTTCATCTTCATCTTTGCGATTTCCCTGATCTGCGCGCTTGTGATTTTTCCGACGCTTTCCCTGCCCGGCGTCTTGGAGCCGGATGCGAGGTTGGCCAGCTTTTTGATCAGAATCGACGCCGGAGGGGTCTTTGTTATGAATGTGAATGACTTGTCCTGATACACCGTGATGATCACGGGAAGGATCATTCCGGCCTGGGACTGAGTCGCGGCATTGTACTTCTTGCAGAACTCCATGATGTTTATTCCGGCCTGTCCAAGAGCTGGACCGACAGGAGGCGCCGGGTTAGCGGCACCAGCAGGAATCTGCAGTTTTATCTGCCCTACTATTTTTTTCGCCATTTTCTTCTCCTATTCGTGAGGTGGTCCGAAAAGACAGGCTTCTTCTCCCACGCACCACAAATTAGTTTTTATTATAAAATTTGAACGGGATTACTCGCGTTCAACCTGCCAATATTCAAGTTCAACAGGCGTCGAGCGCCCGAAAATTGAGACGAGAAGCTTAAGTTTCCCGCGTTCATGATCGATCTCTTCGATGACGCCCTCAAAGTTCTCAAACGCACCGTCCTTGATTTTGACGGCTTCGCCTACATCATAGTTGATCTTGGGCGTGATCTTGTCCTCGGTCTCGGTCACCTGCCTCATAAGATCGTCAACCTCGGATGGAGTCAGCGGAATAGGCCTGTTGCCGCTTCCAATGAATCCTATTACGCCCTGGATCTCACGAACGAAATACCAGGCATCCTCATCGATTTTCTTTGTCTCCAGATTGTAGAGATCCATCCTTACGAGGATGTATCCCGGAAAATACTTGCGGGATGTCGTTGTCTTTTTCCCCTGTCGTACTTCAGAGATTTTCTCCATCGGCACAAGAACTTCATGGACTGCCTTGGCCTCGCCTTTGGCCATATGCTTCTCTATCTTCTCTTTGACCTTGTTCTCGTGACCAGAGAGAGTGTGGACGACGAACCATTGTCCCGGTTTCTGTTCAGCCATATTTAAAATTCCCTAAATATGTTGTTTACATTGTGAGGAAGCTTATAATCTTCATGCTTACAAAATCCACTACGGCCACGAAGCCTGCGAGCATAAGCACTGTGATGATCACAAGTACTGTCGATTCGAAAAGCTGCGACCTCTCGGGCCAGCTGCATTTCTTCAGCTCGTTTATCGTCTCACCAATGAAAAGCCTGGCTTTTGTAATCCATTTACCCATGACTAATAAAATCCTCAGAAAAATTTTTATTTTTGGCAGGTGAGACAGGGATCGAACCTGCGACCTGCGGTTTTGGAGACCGCCGCTCTACCAATTG
>JBAQUG010000536.1:0-10463 GCA_049297395.1 Victivallales bacterium
AACGCCAGCAACCTGCTGGCACGTTTTGTTTTTACAATTCCGCCATCATGCCACCAAGTTGGTGGCGTTCCGACAAATTCCCGGCGAAGAGCCTTGCCCGTGACGGGCAACAATCGGCTCCACAGGCAAGATGCCTGTGTTACATTTATAAGACTATGAGCAAAAATAATATCTTTAAAATACTTCTCATCTCCTGTGCTTCGGGAATAGTCATGTTCCTTGCCCAGAAAGACATCTCATTCAAGGATATCTTCAGGTCAAATAAATCCGACAATAGGCCGACCGTCAAACAGATCGAGTCCATTTCGCTCCCAGATACGATAATGTTCCAGCAAAATCCGAATAACATCTTTGTTGATGTACGCGAGAAGAAATTCTACGACTATGCGCACATTCCCGGAGCGATCAGCCTGCCTTATGAGGATATAGCCAAAGGGAAGATACCCGAAGACATGCTTGAAAAGATCAAATCCGCCCCGAATTCAATCGTCTACTGCATTTCAACTTCCTGCGGTATCTCCTACCATTCAGCAAGAATGCTCATGGACAAGGGATTGAACAATGTAAAAGTCTACTCGGAGGGCTGGGGGCAGTGGAAGGCATGCAGGCTTCCTATTGAAAAGACTTCGCCTCCGGTGGGAAAGGACTAAACATGATATTTAAGAAAATAAAATGCGCACTGAGAGGTTCACTGCCGTATATTATCGGAGTCCTGCTCCTGTTTTTCGCTTTTCAAGTTTCATCTGATTTAAAACCCCTCAACAACGCAATGGTGAAAATAAACTTTCCAGGTATCATAAGATTTCTCCTGCTGATTTTAATTCCGGGACTGGGGCTTACTCTTGGCATGTGGCTGATTTCAACGAAAAACTGGCAGTCTGAAATCCCCGTCCTGTCTTTCATCTACTCAATACTGGTTTTAGCCTTGAACATCTACCTGGCCTTGTCCGCAGGCTTCACCCATTGCGGATGCACATCCGTCCAGGAATCGCTTCTGGACGTAAAAGACTGGTCGGGAGCCCTTGTAAGTCTACTGGCATTCCTTCTCTGTTTCGTGTTTTTCTGCCTGGGCAAGACAGAAAAACAAACATGACAAGAAAACAAAAAAGAGAGTTCCGTCAATACTTCACCGTAAACTCATCAATCTTCCTGACAAGCGGACATCTTCCTGGCAGTTTTATATTCCGTCTGCGATTCCCTGATCGTCTTGAAGTTGTCCAGTATCTCCAGGGCCTTCCTTTCACGCTCTGAATCCTCCCGCTTCCCGTAATGGCTCAGTCTTTCCTGCTTGCATGAACGGAACGCCGGCAACTTGCCGGCTCGGTTGAACGGATGCCACCAGGTTGGTGGCATTCCAGGAAGAAGTCCTGTGACCGACGCAGGAAAGACTGAGCCATTACATTTTTTAGTCAACAGGCCTTGCTGTTTTTCCGCAAGCAGGATCTGCGCTACTGCCATCACCCCAGCCATTTCCCTTCTTCTCCAATCTCCGTCCCCATCAGCCTTGTCCTCCCAATATATTTTTTTATTTTCACAGCTGATAAAAATTTCCGGGTATCCTCCGATGGCTCCAGAAAACGGTAGTTGAAAGCAGCCAATGCGCCCATGATCGCTGCAGCACCGGAAATTTTTATGAATGTCCGCCTGTTCATTTCCATACGCCGTAAATCTCCTTGCCACAGGGGCATTTGCCGTCCTTTATGTTGTTCTGGAGGAGCGTAAATCCGTTCCTCTCTATGAGAAGCTTCCTGCAGGCAGGGCAGTAAGTGTTCTGGCCTTCCTTGCTTGTTATATTGCCGATGTAAACGTAATGCATCCCCTCGTCCATCGCGATCTTGCGGGCGAGATCCAGGGTTTCCAGAGGGGTCGGCGGAAGATTCTTCATCTTGTATATGGGAAAGAAACGGGAAAAATGCAGAGGCGTGTCACCTCCGATGTTCTTAAAAATCCATTTGACCAGTTTCCTAATTTCGTCCTGACTGTCATTCAAGGTAGGGATGAGCAGATTGATTATCTCGACATGCACACCGGACTCCTTGGCGGTGCTCAGCGCATCCAGGACAGGCTGGAGCGTCGCCTGCGGGACTTTCCGGTAGAATTCCTCGGTTATGCCCTTGAGATCGATCCTCGCGACGTCGACATGCTTGAGAAGCTTCTCCCAAGGCGGCGTGTTGATGTATCCGGCAGTCACAAGGACGTTCCTGATCTTCCTCTCATGTGCGAGTTTCGCAGTGTCGAGGACATATTCATAGAAGACCACAGGATCCGTATAAGTGTATGCGATGGTGGCGCAGCCGTGTTTCACCGCGGCTTCGACAATCTTATCCGGAGGGCAGCTGTATGCCTCGCTGTCCTCGGGGTTGGCCTGTGAGATCTCCCAGTTCTGGCAGTTCAGGCAATGGAGGTTGCATCCGACCGTTGCAATGGAAAGCGATTTTGTACCCGGCAGGAAATGAAAGCACGGCTTCTTTTCAATCGGATCGACATTTATGGAACATGGAAAACCATAGACTACCGAGGTCAGCTTGCCGTCAATATTGACCCTGACCCTGCACTCTCCGCTCTGGCCGGGCATGATGATGCAGTATCTCGGGCACAGCTCGCATTGGACGGTCTTAGACATGATTCACTCTCCATGTGCCATTGTAAATATTCACTGATCTATGTTCGTCCAGTGAATATTTACAAGAATTGTCGGGCTAAAGCCCAACATACTGTTGTTGGACATTGGTTATTCCGCCTTCTTCTAATTCTCGAGCATGGCTCCAAGCATCGCAGAAGCGTCGAGCAGCGAGGAGACATTGCCGTCCATCTGGAAAGTCGTTCCGCAGAACACGTCATGTTCCGGAAGATATGACGAACCATGAGTACCTCTGATCCTGGAGTCGTCCTGCGAAATGCTCATCGGAGGCCAGAGCGACATGAAGAGTTCGCAGGGGTCGAAGCCAGGCTTGTTGTGGATGTCGACGTGCGTGGCATAATCCGGCGCCTCGGACTGGCGGTCCCACCACTTGTATGAGAACCAGCTGCCGGCAGCCGCCTCCATTATGATATCGCCGCAGCGCTCATTGTTGATTTCATTCCTGGTCAGAATCCTCAGTACGCCCTTGACATCATCGAAGAGCTCGGCGACGACGCCTATGTCGTTCTTATCGTTTATGTAGATATGTGCGATCTGGTGGTCGACCATGGCAAATGCCCTGGAAGCATACAGGTCGGGATACCGGCGGCCCCCGACGTTGCGTTCGACAAAGAATCCGGCATCCCACAGTATCCTGTTCGGAAAGAGGGGCTGCTGCGCCTGCGTGATGGCATAATCCCCGAAGATAAGGACTTCGTATCCTGCGAGTTTCGCAGAAACGAAAAGCCTCTCAATTTCAACTTCAGTCTGCCTGAATACGTCCGGGACTCCGGGGCTTTCCGGCCCGAACTTCTGAAGGGCGTAGTCCATATGCGGCAGATACGCAAGCAACACGTCCGTCGCCTCGTCGGATACGAGAAGCTCGGATGCGGCCGCGGAAATCCATCTTGTTGAATCAATTGAAGTGAACGGCCCCCAGTATGACCGGAGGTTGAAATCCTGTCCTATCTTCCGGCACAGGGCGGAATAAAGACCGTCCGGCTCCGAATAGAACGCCTGGATCATTCCCCCGTGATGCTTGTGTATCGGAGCTGGAGAGAGGACTAAATCGCTGTCACAGCCTATGCTCTGCTGCCAGCAGATCTGCCCTACGGTTCCACCGTTCCTCCTGAATTTATCCCAGATCCTCTTGCCTTCGTACAGGGTGGATGACTGCTCCCAGAAAAAGGTCTTGCGCAACTTACTGTCGAGGAACCCATTGGCTATCATACCATGTGCAGCCGGCGGAAGCCCTGTACGGAAACTCGCCTGCACAGGGCATGTCAGCGCGGGAAAAACAGTCTTGACGTTTTTGGTGTCCAGTTTTTTCCAGAAATCCGCGCGGGCATGCTTCTGCCAGAGCTCATGGCTCAGCGCGGCGACCTGGATTACAAGAAGTTTCATGATTCCACCACAAAGGCATCCCGATGCCTATCAGAGAATCGGGATAAACTCCGGTACAAAGTCATATTATTTTCAGGAAATAACAACTATGCCCCCTGGTAGTTTTTCAGATCTTCGAATAGCTCTCCGTGGCGCCGGGATTGCGGGAGATGGCGACGCGTCCCGTCCTGGCGATCTCTATGATGCCGAATTCCGTCATCATGTTTATGAAGTCGGAGATCTTCTGGGAGGAACCTGAAAGCTCGATGCCAAGTTCGCTCTTGTGTACGGACACGATCTTACCATTGAAAATCTCGGTTATCTGGATCACTTCAGCCCTGTTCTTGCCTGCCGCCTTCACTTTGATGAGCATGAGTTCGCGCTCGATGAATTCGCTGCCGGTGAGGTCTGTGACCTTGATAACGTCTATGAGCTTGTTGAGCTGCTTGTCAATCTGCTCGATGATCGCGTCGTCGCCCTTCGTGACAATCGTCATCTTCGAAACTGCGGGATCATGAGTCGCGTTCACGGAGAGGGATTCGATGTTGTAGCCCCTGCCGCTGAAAAGTCCGGCGACCCTGGCCAGGACTCCGAACTTATTTTCCACCAGTACCGATATCGTGTGCTGCGTCTTTTCCATTGGTATGCCCTTTCAAAATAGATTTCAACAAAATGCCATAAGTACCTACTAATGTATACTGTCACAGCCTGTTTTCATATCAGGGAAGCTCTAAAATCCGGATTTGGGCAGACAAGGAAACAGGATGAACAGATGACAACCGTTCTCCGGACACGCCCCGGCCCGAACGCAGGGCTGGATGAGTTGGACGAATGGATTTGCCCGCCACTACTCCAAGGATTTCCGAATTCGACCTGGATGACGGCGCAGATCAAGCACCCTGTAAATCACAACAAGCCCACTGTCCCTCGTAGAAAACCCGTCCAGCGTACAGGTCTTCCGTGGCTGAGGAAAGAATTTTGATTTTCATTCAAACCGCTTCCTGAGTTCTCGCTTGGCAGTTGTCCAATCCGCGATCTGTTCCTGACCGGAAGCCATTCGAGCCGCAGTCTCCTTCAGGAGTTTACCGTGCCACTCAGGAGATTCCACCCCCGCATCATCTCTGGATAAATCAGCCCATATTGCTTCCATAGTCTGAAGCTTCTCTTCATGGGGCATTTGAGCTATTTGCACAACACTTGTCATAATGCCCTAACATAGTTCCATTTTCTGTCTTTTCCAATATCTTTCCCGGAAAATCGCCTGGGGATTTGGAAATGAGAGGATTGACGGTTAAAATTATGAATGAAAGCAAAACTGAAAATATGCCATGTGATAACACGGATGATCGTGGGCGGGGCGCAGGAAAACACGCTTCTGACAGCGCTCGGTCACTTGGGAAAGGGGCACGAGGTCACTCTTGTCACCGGCCCCTCCCCCGGCCCTGAAGGCGAACTGCTCAAGACAAAGGACATCAGCGGACTCAGGATAGTCGTTGATGAAAATCTTGTCAGGGAGATAAATCCATACCGTGACGTTTCGGCATATTTCTCGCTGAAGAAATTCTTCAGGGAGAACTCCTTTGACGTCGTCCACACCCACAGCTCGAAGGCTGGCGTGCTCGGAAGGCTTGCAGCCGATGCCGCGAAGGTTCCGTTCATCGTGCATACGGTACACGGACAGGCGTTCCATCCATACGAGAAGCCATGGAAGAACTTCATTTACAAAAAGTCCGAGCAGATTGCCGCAGGGCATTGCCACAAGATTTTCGCTGTCGCCCAGGCCATGGTCGGCCAGTGCGTTGCCGCCGGCATCGCCGGACCGGATAAATACAAGGTCGTCTACAGCGGAATTGAACTAGATCCCTTCCTGAAATCCGATGCCGACTGCGAACTTCGCAAAAAGCTGGGAATACCGGATAATGCACCGGTGATCGGGACTGTCGCGCGCCTTTTCCCCCTGAAAGGATATGAGGACTTCATGCCAGCCGCCGAAATAGTTTCAAGGAAACATCCTGAAACCTGTTTTCTTATCGTCGGCGACGGAATTATGAAGGACAGCCTGGTGAGCCGGGCTGAATCAGCAAAGATGAAATTCTTCTTCACCGGTCTCGTAGCACCTTCGGAAGTCCACAAATATACCGCACTCATGGATGTGCTTGTCCATCTTTCGCTGAGGGAGGGATTGCCGAGGGCGGTCGTACAGGGCCTTGCTTCAGGAAAACCTGCAATCGGATTTGAGCTTGACGGGACACCCGAAGTGATTATCAATGGAAAAACAGGGTTCACCGTAAAGGCCGGCGACGTCCGCGGAGTCAGCGGAAAGATTATATTCCTGCTCGAGAATCCTGAAAAGGCGAAAGAGATGGGTGCTGCGGGAAGAATGATGGTTTCCGGGAAGTTTGACTCGCGAAAGATGGCGGATATGCTGGAAGAGGAATATATTAGGGGGTTGGAAGGTAGAAAGTAGAAAGTAGAAGACAAAAGGTAGTAAAAGAATGAAGTTTTTCAATACATACACACGGTCGGACGAGGAATTCACTCCGATAAGCGGAAATGAAGCCAGGATATATACTTGCGGACCGACAGTTTATAATTACGCCCATATCGGGAATTTCAGGGCTTACATATTCGAGGACGTTTTGCGGAGGTCGCTTAAATACTGCGGATACAATGTCGTGCAGGTGATGAACCTGACAGATGTCGACGACAAGACCATAAGGGATTCAAAGGCGGCCGGAACCGCGCTTGATGCCTACACGAAGAAATTCAAGGACGCCTTTTTCCAGGATCTCGAGATCCTCAGGATTGAGAAGGCGGAATTCTATCCCGAGGCCACGAAACACATTCCTGAAATGATATCGATCATCAAGGTCCTCCTTGAAAAGGGATATGCCTACGTCGGCGAGGACAAGTCCATATATTATTCCGTTGCGAAGTTCGCAGACTACGGAAAACTCGCGAGGATCGACATGGAGAACCAGCGTGCCGGAGCGAGGGTCAAGACGGATGAATATGGCAAGGATGCAGTTGCGGATTTCGCATTATGGAAGGTCTGGGATGAAAACGACGGGGATGTCGCCTGGGAAAGCCCCTGGGGCAAGGGGCGTCCCGGCTGGCACATCGAATGCAGTGCGATGAGCATGAAATATCTTGGCAAGACGTTCGACATCCATACCGGCGGAATAGACAACATGTTCCCGCACCACGAGGACGAAATCGCACAGAGCGAGGCCGCCAACGGCTGCAGGTTCGTGAACTACTGGCTGCACTGCGAACATCTTATCGTGAACGGCCAGAAGATGTCGAAATCCCTCGGAAACTTCTTCACTTTGCGGGATCTGATCTCCAAAGGATACAGCGGACGTGAAATAAGGTGGGTTCTGATGGGGACGCATTACAGGCACAAGCTCAACTTCATGATTGAAGCATGCGCCCAGGCCAAGACAACTCTCCAGAAATTCCACGATTTCTTTGTGCGCCTGTATTCGGTCAAGAACTCATCCGCTCAGGGCGATTCCGCCGGAGAGATCGTAGGAAAGGCCGCTAAATCATTCAAGTTGGCAATGTCAGCCGATCTGAATATTTCCGAAGCGCTGGCTGCTGTTTTCGAGCTTGAGCACGAAGCCAACAAGCTGATGGAATCCGGAAAGATGGGCGCCGTTGGAGCGGCGGCAGTACTCGGACAGTTCAAGGATTTCGACAAGGTTTTCGCGGTGTTCGATGTTGCATCGGCCGACACAGGGAGTGTTCCCGCCGAAATAACGGCGCTTGTCCAGGAACGTGTTTCCGCGAAGAAGAACAAGGATTACGCAAGATCCGACGAGATAAGGAAACAGCTGCAGTCGATGGGCTGGGTCATAGAAGACACACCTGCCGGACCAAGGGTCAAGAAGTTGCAATGAATGGATTCTCAATTACAGCAAGTGTAATTTAAAAGGATTGCCTAAGGCTGGGCGGCTTCTCCGCAGTGAGTCGCGTTGCGACAACGTCGCTCACGCGAAACCGTCTCCTCAGGACGGACGGTTCGGAGAACCGTCCGTGCCTTAAGTTGGCACTCTGAAACTATAGGTGGGAGAACAATGCCGAGATTCTATTATTTCATGATGCTCACGACTTCCATCGTGATGCTCCTGCTCGTCTACATCCCATTCCGGAAGTCCGAATCCATCCTTTACAAATCATTTGTAATGGCCCTGAGCTTCTTCATCCTGTCACTGATTGGCTATGACATCGTGATGTCGATACTCAATTCCAAGCAGGACGACTATGTGAAAAAGCACAAGGAATACATGTCGCTTGCAGGAGAGATACTTGGCAGACAGCTCAAATATGCGGAATATGACGATCCCAGGATGAAAGTGCTGATACTTGATTTCCCTGAAAAAACGAACGCCCCCCGGGCCGGGGTTTCAAAAAACATCATCACAGGGTTGGAGAAGGGTCTAAAGGTGTCGGGGTTCAAGATCACCGCCATCGAGCGTGTCGAACCGGCGAAAAGCAACGACTACTGGCTGAGTGCAAAGGAGTTCGACAACGTCATAAAAAAGCATCCTGAGGCCGGCCTGGTTATTTCCCTGGTCGGCCTTCCAAAGGATCTGAGGAGCGTAACTTTCTGGAATGAGGAAGGTTCGCCCTATCTTGTCCTTTTCGGAGGGAACCTGAAGAACATCGACCAGGCACTCAAATTCAAGGTTGTTGTCGCGGCCATAACTTTCCTGCCGGGAGCCTCATTCAGGGAAAAACCAGGAGAAGAGGAAAAAAGCCAGAAGCAGGTGTTCAACGAGCATTTCCTTTATATTACCGGAAAGAATCTCGGAGATATCAAGGAGGAATTCCCATCTCTGTTCAAATAAAAGGGCGTCATCCTTCTTTTCTGACATACTTGTTGAGTATCTTTATGAGAAGCTCTTTTGTCACCGGCTTTGCGATATGGTCATCCATTCCCGCTTCAAAGCACATCTCCCTGTCCCCTCGCATGGCATAGGCAGTCATGGCGACAACCGGAACATGCCCCGACTTGTCCTCGGCCTCTTTCTTCCGTATATTGCCAGTCGCGGTAAAACCATCGACCTCCGGCATTTCACAGTCCATGAAAACAATGTCATATCGGGAAGAGGAGAATTTCCTGAAGGCCTCGGCGCCATTGACAGCAGTCTCGACCGTGATGCCCAGCTTGGCCATGAGCTTCAAGGCAACGCTCCTGTTTATAGGATCATCTTCCGCGACAAGCACCTTGACTCCGGAATATGTGCCTGATGCAGAGGCATCGCCTTTTTTCTTCAGTTCATCAGCCATCTTCTGTCCGTCGGCTATTCCGAGAGGAACAGCGAAGGAGAAGGCGGAGCCCTTCCCCTTCGTGCTTTCAACACTTATCTTTCCGGACATGGCTTCGATCAGCTGCCTGCATACTGCGAGGCTGAGTCCGACAGCCGCAAACTTCCTGGACTTTGAATATTCCTCGTGGGTGAAATCGAACACCGCGAGAAGCTTCCCCTCGGATATTCCAATTCCTGTGTCGACAACCTTGAAGGTGAGTTCTGTATTTTTTTCTCCGCCAGCGCTTGAGCTGGTTTCAATCCTGACTCCACCCTCGTTTGTGAAATAAATGGCGTTCCTGACCAGGACGGTCAAAATCTGCTTGAGCCTTTCGGAATCGCCAAGCAGGTATTTCGGGACGTTCTGATCCACATTGAGTTCAAGTTTGATTTTCTTGTCGATGGCCTGCCTGTTCAGCAGCAATACGACTTCCTCGGCAATGCCCCTGGGTTCGAAAGGCAGGATATCGAGTTCAAGCGGCCCCGTCCCCATGTCGGCATAGTCGTCTATGTCTTCAACCAGCCCTGTCAGTGAATTCGCGGATATTTCAATTGACTTGACATACCCTTTCTGTTCATCCGTAAGGTTTGTATCAGCGAGAAGCTGCGTCATCCCGAGAACTCCGTTGACCGGATTCCTGAACTGGTGGCTCATGGTGCTGAGGTAGGCGCTTTTGATCTGGCTGTTCATTTCAGCTTTTATCGCAAGATCCTTCACCCTCCGTATCAGTTCCTTGATCTGCGTGACCATCGCAACAGCAGCAGAACCTATGAACCTGAATTCATTGAAGCGGAGCTGGTTTTCACTCAGCACGGCTTCCTTTTTGAAACAGTCCCTGAAATAGGCTACCAGAAGATCGATTTCATTTTTCATGACTCTGGAAACGCTGATTGAGAATATTATTGCGGCACAGGTTACAAGCAGGCCCAGGATGCAGATGAAGGCTATCTCCATGATAAGATCAATTTCCAGTCTCCCGGAATTCTCCCCATAAGCCATCCTGACTTCATTTTCATTGACACTGGAACAGACCAGCCAGCCATACTGCTTGAAGGGAACGGCATAGACCCAGTTTTCAGAAGGCTCCCTGTTTGAAGAATCAAGGCTCTGATAGCTTGAATATCTGCCGGCTCCAGCATTATAT
>JBAQUG010000537.1:0-11466 GCA_049297395.1 Victivallales bacterium
GGCACAGAGGCACAGAGGCACAGAGGTTGCGAATGCTACTTCGAGGCGTCCATGGATGCCCTTGAAAATTCCGGGAGTGAAGAGTATTTGGCTGTAAGCTCCCTGATCTCCTGTTTTGCGGAATCAGACTTCTCATTATTAAGGAATTTGAGCTTGCCTTTGAGATATGCGTAGGAGATATCCGAAACTTCAGATTTCCAGTCCTCGGGAGCTATCTCCCTGGCTTCCGCATAGTCGCCGCAGTTGAGGTAATAGAAAAAGAGTTCTTCCTGCCCCCCCATTTTCTTGGTGACTAGTTTGAACTGCCTCGGAGGAAGACTGGTTATCGGCATCTTTATCTCGGCTCCGGAGCTTGTCCTGATTGAAGCGATGCCGTCCTTGACAGTTCCGATTTTTCCGAGGGATCCGCCCTTATACTCGATCTGCATTCCCGAGAGCTTGTCAGTATTGGCAAGTGTTTCCCAGAACTTCGCACCCTTGTCCGTGCCAGTCTTCATTTTCATGCCCCAGTCTGCGAATAATTTAGCCTCGGGCTTCATGAAGTCCGGAGCCGTCTTCTCTTCCTGCAATGCCGAATCATATACTTTCACTGCGTCCGCGAAATTCCTCTTCACACTCTGGAAGGCGTAGCGGAATCGGAGGTTTTCCTTCTGCTTTTCAAGATCCTGCCTGTAGTCTTCAATACGTTTCTTCTGGGAATCCTCCTTCTCCTTATCAAGCCTTGCGAGCTCCTCTTTCCTGGCCTCTTCGCGCTTCTTCTTGTCCTCGTCCTCGAGTTTCAGCTTGTTCAACTCCTCCCTCTTTTTCATTTCCTCCAGGTGTTTGCCTCTCAGCTCCTTCCTGGAAGCAATAAGACGCTTTTCATCCAATGGCACATATATTTTAAGGATGTCGGCGAGGGATTTCTCGTCGCACTTGTAGTTCGGCGAGGGATAGCGGGCGAAGAAATCATCGCAATTGACTAGGATGTCGACGTCGGACTGAGGATTTTTAACGGCGAAATCAAGAAGCTTGTCGGCGTTTTCGGTATATGGAGTCTTTGTCGGTTCAGCCGGCTTGGTGGTCGTACCGGTGTTTTGATTATTGACAGGAGCATCGCCGCCGGGAGTCGTCCCTGCGGGAGCTGTTCCGGCAGGATGCGTCTGTTCGCCTGTTGTCTTTGGAGTGTCTTTCTTTGGTGATTCCTTCATCTTGAAGACCGCATAGCCTACGGCGAACAATGCTGCAAGCACGCAGGCGCTGACCGCGGCTACGACCTGGTACATCGCCTTCTTCTCCTTCATCCTCCTCATATCGGAGGTGCTGAGAGTTCCGCTTTTTGTGTTTTTGGGAAAGGACGACGATGAAGTGTCGATGCCGGATGTTGAAGATGAGACCCTGCCGGTATTCGTGGTGATAGCCTGGAAGGAACCGGTCTTTGCCTTGGCGGTGTTGATGATGATGGTCTTGCCAGTGGCCTTCCTTACAGCGAATGAACCTGTTGATTTTCCATCTGTGATTGATTTTCCCCGCCTGGCGAGGCGGATATCTTCGACAAGCTCTTCCGGAAGCTGATATCTGTCGACAGGGTTTTTCTCCATCATCTTGATGATGATCCTGTTCAGGGAATCCGGGATCTGGGGGTTGAGAAGTTTTGGCGCCCTGAGAGGTTCCTCGAGATGTTTCCTGGCTATTTCAGTTGCGCTCTTGCCGGTGAACGGGAACTGTCCGGTGATGATATGGTAGAAGGTGGCGCCCAGGCTGTAGATGTCGCTCCTGCAGTCCATCGGGGAACCGGTAAGATGTTCGGGGCTGATGTACTGGGGGGTTCCCATCACTTCGTCTTCGCTGGAGTCGTCGATCTCTCCGGCGACGCGCGCAAGACCGAGGTCTGCGAGTTTCGCACGGCCGTTCTTCGCTATCATTATATTGTCGGGTTTTATATCCCTGTGTATGAGGCGCTGTTCCTTCCAGGCGTAGTCCAGTGCTTCCGCGATCTGCTGGATTATGGTGACCGAAGGATCCAGGGGGACGACACCTTCACGTTTGACGACGGCCTTCATTGTCTCGCCGTCGATGTGCTCCATGGCGAAGAAATATATCCCGTTGTCTTCGCCGACGGCATATGCCTGGACGATGTGCGGATGGTTCAGTTTTGCAGCGGCGCGGGCCTCCTTGATGAAGCCGGCCACGAATTCAGAGTTGTTGGCATATTTTTTGGACAGTATCTTCAGTGCCGCCCTGCGGTCGAGGGACATCTGGTGGGTCAGATAGACGACACCCATCCCGCCTCTCCCGATCTCCTCGAGAATGAGGAAGTCGTTTCCTACGACGACCCCGGTCGAGACAAGAGAAGCTGGTGCAATAGTCACTTCCCCGCATTTCGGACATCCTACATCTATTCCGCAATCCGAGTTGTCAACTTCCAGCACGTTTCTGCAAAATGGGCATTGAAATTTCATAAAAAATAGAGAAAAACAATCTGAAAAAAGTACCAAAATCATTATATATGCACAAAAAAACTAAAATAATATATATGAATTGCTATTTGTATGCCAGTGGGGAACCCTTAAAAGTTCACATTTGGCACTCCGCGTGAGGATGTTTATTTTTTGCAGACCCTGGATAATTTCTCTGAACCCGCTTCTTGCGATGTTCGCATAATATTCCGATTCTAATACTGGACATCCCATTTCTCAGTTCCTAATCTTCGAGGTTTGCTAACACGAACTCCGCTGGCTGCTCGAGTTTAAAACCTCATTCTCCATTTCTTCCAGCCTCATCCGTAGTCAATAACAAGAGTGTGGCCCGTCCGCCCCACAGATTCTGCGGAAGAGCCTATTTTTGTTGTCCCATTAAACCTCTAACCGTCGCCTGTCATCTGTTGTCTGTCGTCCATCCTGTGGATGCCCCTGCGAATGTTCCATATAAATTGCCGATTGAGTATGCCATATAAAATGCGAACCCAAATATTTTAAGGGTAAGAAGCATATAAAGCATCCTGAAGATTATTCTTGCTATTCTAATAGGAAATGGTTTCCTGGGTACAAACTTCTTGGTGAATTCGTCTTCTACCTCATATATCAATTCTGGATGGGTCAACCTGACAGAAGCGGAGTTCCTACCCTTTATAAATGCACTATGGAGGAATGAAATCAATGTTTTTGGTGTTGGATGATAACCCCAGGTGTCTGGGACTACGCATACTCTGTATCCAGCCTCCCTCACCCTGTGCCGCAAATCCGGATCCGTGCCTGATATTATATAAGGGTTCTCCATTCCAATATCCTTGAAGAGCTTTGCTGGAATGCAAAGGCACGCATGAGTTACCATGTCGCTGTCAACAGGCTCTTTTTGAACAGGAAAGAAAGAACGAGGGATTTGTCTTGCAGAAAGCTTCTGGAAGCAGTTTGAATCTTCAGGGATAAGCTGGGAAGCACCGGTCATGCCTATATTTAAGTTATCTCTAAATGGGTTGAGCAGGTTCTCTATAACTGAATTACTTCCAAGGGTTACATCATCATCAATAAATATAAGAAAATCCCCTTTAGCCTTGCAGGCACCATCATTCCGGGCCTTGCCGTTAGGAGCCACTCCGGCAACAACTATAATCTCATGAGGGCTTATAGTCTGGGAATTCAACTGGCTTTTGAGTTTTTCGACATTGCCATTACGGATGCCATCAAAAGATGGAATAATGACTGATACCCTTGGTTCCATATGAAATGCCATATTTATTGTTGATCATGTATAATATGAGCAGGGCTGGAGTCGGCGGATTCCTGAGCCTGTGTTTTCTTCTGCAAGTGATACAGGAGCATTAAAATGGCAAGGATGAACCAGAAGGCCTCCATGTTGATGATAGTATAGAAATTAGTTATAGTGGCTCCATGTATCAGAATTCCAATGTGGCCACCAAGGAAACCAAGAGAAAGGCCCTTGTAGAATTCATCATTGGAAGTCCGGTAGAAATTCAGTACGGAAATGAATATTATAAGATTTAAATACAGGAAAACCCCTAGCCCTATGAACCCAGTGTCGAAAAGCTCGGTAACATATTGGTTGTCGAAGTAATATAGCGGAACTGAACCAACGCCATGCCCTAGGATCGGATATTTCATTACTTCAGGAATTGTATTGATCCATGCAGTATATCTTGCGTTGAATGAGGAATCTGCCTTAGGTCCTTTCTCTATTACATTCCCGATAGAAGCAAATTGATCCTTTATCTCGTCATTATGCTTATTCATTAGAAGTTCTGCATTTTGATTTGTAACAAGAAGGGAACCCATATGATAAAGCAGGAAAAACATAAGAATTGAGACAAGGATAACAACCAGCTTCTTGCTTTTTGAAACATATGTGATTAAAAGAATTATAAATGGGATGCTTACATAGGCGCCTCGTGACTTTGTCATTATGATGGCAAATACAAACATGCCTATCAATCCGAGATATATCGACATCCATTTTTTATTTCTGTTGTGTATGTATAGGCCAAGAGATACGCCGAGTATTATAAGATAAAAGTCCGCTAAGGTATTGGCTCTTCCAAGACCGGCGGTGGCGGTAGAACCTCCTTGAGCCAGATCAGATAGTGGGAATAGGGCCGACTGTATTAATCCTATGACTGCCACTATGGAGGCAACTCCAAGAAAGAGGTTTATTGAGATCCATGCTTCTTTGCGGGTTTCCATAAGGTTGTACGTCATGAAGAATATCCAGAAATATTCAAGTCTTTTCATGGAATAAAGAAGACCGCTCTGGAATCCCACGGTCTCCATGAAATATCCTGATATTGTGGCAAGCACAATTATTGCGGCCATGGCGAGCATGGGTTTGTATATAGGGCAGTCTTTTATGCTTGAGAGAGTTCTTGTTTTTGCCCTGTTTAATATCCATCCAATAGAAACTAGAAGCAAGATAACATCTTCGTATCTCACTGTTGCGGTGCGCACCTTGTCGCCCTTTCCCACAGGCAGATCCGTGGAGATCATTATGAAGAAAAGCATTATAACCAGGCCGAACCTCGGGAAGTAGAATGTGGCGAGGACTAGAAATATTCCTATAAGAATAATTATTGGCAGATATGGATTGTCGGGGGAAAATGCTATGAAACTTCTAACACCTCTTTGTGCATCAACCAAGGTCTGGGAACGGGCTCCAAAGACATCAGGGATCATGGCGCAGAGGAACACGCATGAAAGAAGCAGATAGTTTTTTAGTTTCTCAGTCATAATAAATATTAAATGTCCTATTTAATATTTATCAATATAGCTCAAAATATTTCCTTAGCATCTCCTGCACGCTGTATCCTTGTGACTTTGTTTTTCCAAATGAGCCCATCTTTGACCTGGCATCGGAAGAAAAGCCGAGATCGAGGATTCTGGCGGCTAATGCCGAAATATCCCCTGGATTTACAAGAAATCCTTCTTTTTCGTTTTCGACTATTTCAGGAATGCCGCCGACATCGGAGGCGATGACTGGAAGCCCTGACGCCATGGCTTCCAGCATGGACAAGCCAAACCCCTCGTAGAAAGAAGGCATGGCGAAGATATCTGCAGCTGAAAGGTAGAGGCGAATGTTGTCAGTGTGCCCATAAAGTTTAAAAATGCCGGACACGATAAGATCTTTGTTTGCGTCAGCAATTTCCTGCATAAGAGGGCCGTCGCCTGCTATCCCGAGCTTAAGGTTTTTGTTAGTCTTATATGCCTGTCTGAATGCGGATATGAGTACGGATTGGCCTTTTTCATGTGACAGCCTGCCTGCGCTGAAGATCAGCATGTCGGATTCTGAAAGACCGAGGGTTTTTCTGCTCTGGGACCGGAATCCATTGTTGAAGTTGAACTTGTCAAGGTCAATACCGTTTGGAACCACTACGGTATCCTCGCGGGTGGATAACTGCAGTCCTATGGAGATATCCCGTTCATTTGTACTCAAGACAGTAAGGAAGTTCTGTTTTCTGCCAGCGAAGCGTTCGGCAATAAGAAAAGGATATTTACCCAGCTTAGGTGTAGGAACGCCTTTTATTCTGCTGTTGGCAGAATAAATAGTTCCATGAGGGGTATGAATTATCCTGGGTATACAGGCATTTGAAGCGGCCAGCCTTCCTAGGAAGCCGGCCTTTGACGTATGGGTATGCACGACGTCGAATTTATTGGACAGGAATTCCCTTTTAAGGTGCAGATAGGCTTTTACATCTTTGAAGGGGTTTATTTCCCGCGCAAGAGAAGGGATGAGTATAATCTTGCAATCTGACTTTAAGCCATCAAGTTCATTGTCGGAAATATCCTGAGTGCCTGTAATCAAGGTGAACTCGAACTTGTCTTTGCCTCCATGGATTATTGAACGGACAATATGGCTGGCTCCGCCCTTCACCATCCGTGTAATTACCAGTCCTATTTTTTTCATTAAACTGGGCCTTCCCCGTAGAAAAGTTACCTAAATGAATTAAACTAACTTTTAGAGGCAGTTTTGCAATTGCATCTGTCAAATAACAGAAAAACAGTAATGCGTCAGTAAACACGGGATCCGACCAGAATGGCATCAAGATAAGACGCAACTGAAGTTGTGAACTCCTACAAGGTGATGTGCCAATCGTTGGTGTTCACGGCTTTAGCGTGCGAATTTCCTTGGGCAGGCGCTTAACGTAGCGCCATTCGGGGGCGGGAGCAGGACTTCTTCCCGAGGGACGAAGGAAAAGTACGAGACTGACCCCGGCTGGCTCGCATTATGGAAAACATGATTATGCCGGAACAGGGAAAGCTATTCAGGTACTTAAGATGCCCGTATTGCCACTCCAGGCTTGTTGACAGGCCTGGAGAGGCACTTTCATGCACTGGGTGCAACGAGAAATATTTGATACAGGAAGGAGTTCCTGTAATGCTTTCCTCCTCAAGACATGCGGAACTTAAGAAAAAGATTGATGAATGGCATAAGGCAGAAGTGATGCCGAGATTCTTAAGTTATGACACTATCCAGTGGTTAAAATCTCCGGCCCCATTCAAATGGTTCAAGAGAGATAGTATCTTGAAGCAGATATATGATGAAATGAGCCTCGAAGGGATTTACATTGATATTGGAGGAACGGGAGAATTGGTGCATCCGGCAATTTACTGTGCAAATTTAGAATACGGCCCGCATACCCGTCTGGTCTGTGATGGACAGTTCCTTCCATTTGAAGACAACAGTATCGATGGAGTATTCATAATGCTTGTACTTGAACATGTTCCAGATCCTTTTGCAATAGCAAAAGAAATAATGCGTGTCCTGAAAAAAGGGGGATTCGTTGTTGCCACAGTTCCTTTCATGCAGGTGCTTCATGAAAATCCAAAGGATTACTACAGGTTTACGCCTGATGGGATAAGACGACTTTTTTATGGCATGGAAGAAAAAACGCTTGAGACTGCTGCCGGTCCGACAGGAGGCCTGATCTGGATTTTGAAGGAATACGGGGCTCTCCTCTGCCCGTTTTCCAATAATCGACTGATATATGCTTCGGTCCGTGAGTTGCTGGGATGGTTTCTGTATCCGCTTATTCTACTCGACTATTATCTGCTGACAAAAAAACGAGCCGAGAAGATGTCCAGTTATTTCTTCTATATGGGCAGGAAGGCAGGATGAGAACAGAGTCATCCCACGGGATGCCGGATGGATGGATGGATTATTGGATGGATTATTGGGTTTGAGTTAAAAAAGAATTAAAAAATGCAGAAGTCAAGGAAACATCTTGAAATGGGCATTTTGGATTATTTTCATTCAATGTTTTGTGCATATCTCCTTGATTTGCAACAATCCAGTCATCCATGGGACGGAAGTGAATGAAAAAGAACCATTATGATGCTATTGTTACAGATGCATCCCAGCGGGTGTCTCTTGAGCTGACAAGGGCTCTTGGGGAGAATGGGCTGCGTGTTCTCAATGTTGAAAAGGACTGCTATAGGAGATCAGTCATTTCCTCCAGTTCCAGATACTCTTCTGGTTTTGAAATAGTACCTGATTATTCTTCAGGCAGATTTCTTGAGATTTGCGAAAAGGCTACGGCAGTTTTTCCTGTATCCACCAACACGAATATTTCCGTCTATAATAAGGCGCTCGTTCAATTTCCTGAAAAATTCCTGCTTCCATCCCGTGAAGCATTTTTAAAGGCTAATTCCAAGCCCTCTGCAATGGGGATATCGGCGGAGCTGGGGATTCCTTGCCCTAAGACAGCAACATTAAAGAATGGAGAATGTCCATTTGAAACCATGAATGAATTTGGATTTCCTCTCGTGCTCAAGCTTGCAGACGATGAAAACCTTTCTCTTGAGCCACAGGACAGATATGGTATTGCGGGCTCAGGAAAAGAAGCAGAGATAGTTTGGAACCGGCTTAAGGTGCACGGAAAGGACATCCTTGTCCAGGAATATCTTTCAGGAGGAGGTTTCGGATGGTCTGCGATATATGACCGGGATGGCACGTGTTCAGCTGAAATCACCCATATGCGTCTACGGGAGTATCCAGTGTCTGGCGGACCCAGTTCATATTGCATGGCGTTCAGGGACGATACTATTTCCAGTTACGGGAGGAAAATACTCGATCATTTGAAATGGACAGGTCCGGCCATGGTGGAATTCAAAAAAAATTCAAAGGGTGAAATCAAGTTCCTTGAAATAAATCCCAGATATTGGGGCTCGCTTCCCCTTGCCAGGCGCGCGGGTATAAATATCCCCTACATCCATTATCAGCTTTTGACTGGGAATAAAGAAAAATTAGATGTCAGATACAGGGAAGGTGCCAGAATTAAATTCCGGGGCATGGACTTCATGGCGGGCTTGCAGGAGTTCAAAAAGTCCTCAGGCAAGACAAGTTATTCATTCAAGTTCATCTGTGATTTCTTGAACCCATTCATATCTGATGGGATATTTTCTTTTAAAGATCCAATTCCCGGCCTCGTTTATGTATGGAAAAACTTGTTTAGGAGATAATCAAAAGGATACCAAGGATTATTGGATAACTGGATTGATGGATGCTTGCGGTAAGAGTTCCCAAGATGCATAGTGACCGAGTTTAAATTACAAATTCGAAATGGAACTACTTAAAAAGCTGGAGACCGATACGTGAAAACTTATTCCACGGAAGAACTTGAAGATTTACTGGTCAATATTAATATAAAAGTTGATGGGACTATTTCAGGACAGTCAGGGGTAGGGTCAGGGGTAGAGTCGGAATTAGCAAGACAGATACTGTCTATTCTTGTCGATAATCCGCTGAGTAAGTCCGAGATTGCCAGGCAATTGGGCAAATCAAAACCTTCCCGCTACCTGAACGAACTGGTGGCGTATCTACTTCAGAAAGGATTTGTTGAATATACCATTCCCGGCAAACCCAATAGCCGTCTGCAGAAGTACCGGCTGAAAGCGAATGGGGGAAAACTGGAAACATATAAAGGAATTCAGAATGATAAGACTTGACATGCAGGTACATTCATACCATTCCTATGATTCCTTTTCATCTCCAGAAGCGATTGCGGAGGCGGCGAGGGAAAATGGGCTAGATGGATTTTCAATAACTGATCACAATGTTTTTCGCGTTGACTATGCTCGGCTCAGGCAGAAGTATCCTGGCCTGATAATGATACCAGGCATGGAAATTGGAACCGAGCTCGGGGACATCCTTCTATACTTCATAACAAAAGAGATAAGAACCAGAAAGGCTGAGGAGGCGATTGATCTGGCGCATGAGCAGGGGGGCATTGCCGTACTCGCCCATCCATACCACCGGAGACATTATGACTATCCCGAAGTGATCTTGAAGAAACTTGACGGGATTGAGACTAGGAATTCACACAATATTGAAAACTCCAAGTCCGCCGATGAACTCGGCAGAAAATGCGGAAAATGCGTCACCGGTGGAAGCGATGCCCATTTCCTGTTTGAAATCGGGAATGGGTTTACACTTGTTGACTTTGATAAATCCAATACTATGGACATGCAGGAACTGAAATCAGCCTTCTTGAAGAGCGCGAGGCCGGATTGCATTATGGGCCCTTCATGGACTTTTATCGCGAGCCAGATGATTAAATATGCGAAAAGGTTTACTCGGCCCTGAGGACTTCGATGGGGTTCTGCTGGGCCGCCTTCCATGCCGGATAGGTACCGAAAATTATTCCGACCAGCCCCGAGATTACTATCGAAACGGCTATGCTCCAGAAGGTGTATACCGTCGGCCACTGCGCGTAGCGGGTGACAACTTCTGAAATACCGATGCCCACCGCGATTCCTATTGTTCCTCCAAGCAGTGTCAGGAAGACTGTTTCGATCAGGAACTGGGTGAGAATGTCCCTTTTCTTTGCGCCCAGTGCTCGCCTGGTGCCGATCTCCTTGCGGCGCTCATATACATTTGCGAGCATGATGTTCATTATCCCGACACCGCCAACGAGCAACGATATTCCTGCGATTGAACTCATGATCACCGTAAAGATATTCTGCGTCTGTTCCCTCTGTTTGAGAAGTTCGAACGGCACGATTATACCCCAGTCCTTGTCCTTCTGGTGGGTCTTGTCCATATACCCTTTTATCCTTTTTGCCGTGTCGTCGATAAAGCCGATGTCCATGATTTTCATTATGAAAGCATCGAACTCGATATGGGTGATGGTCATCTGCTGCCTTCTCTGCCCCTGGTATGCGTTATATCCGAAAAGATTGTTCGATGTCGAGACTGGAATTATAATCATGTCGTTGGGGCTGTTGACTTCCGGGAGCTGCGTGCCGAGATTGTTCTCAACTATTCCTATAACCTTGAAGAGTGCTCCTTCAACCCTGATCATGCTCCCGACAATGCCGGTTTTACCGATCTCGAAAAGATTCCGCTTTACATTCTTGCCGATGATGCATGCGTTCGAGGAGTTCTGTACGTCTATTGAATTAAACCATCGTCCTTCCAGGAGCCTGCATTTTGCATCTTCAAGAAAACTAATGTCGGCTGATACGAGAAGCATGTCGAGACGCGTGACCCCCTTCAGGATTTTCTTCCTTGAATTCCTGAGGGAGGTTATCCTTCCTATGTTGTCAAACTTCTTCAGGTTTGAAAGATCTATCTGGGTAAGTCCGTAGGTTTCTGTCATTCCGCCCTGGGAGGATGAGCTGTCGCTCTTTCCTGTGACCGGAGGTTTCTTGCTGAACAATATTATCTTGTCGATTCCCATGGCCTCGATCTGTGCCAGGGACTGTCTTTTCGCCCCTTCTGAAATAGCGACCATTGAGATTACGCTTCCAACTCCAAATATTATTCCCAGCGACGTAAGGAACGACCTGATCTTGTGAAGGAGCAGGTTATGGAATGAAAGCCTGAATAGATCGTTTACCAGCATGATATGTATTATGTAGGTACGCCCTTTAGGGTGTACCATTCTTTCCTTTAGAACCTAAGAATATTAAAATACATGGGACAGGCTAAAGCCCTATCTACTATACGCATTTTTGTAAGCGTTAAGCTGGGCGTATCAGC
>JBAQUG010000538.1:0-10279 GCA_049297395.1 Victivallales bacterium
AGTATGCCACTTTCGCCGAAAGTGGCTCGAGGCTCTTTCGGCGAAAGAGCCATACTTGATTGCATTAAATAAGGCTGATACGCCCAGCTTAACGCTTACAAAAATGCGTATAGCAGACAGGGCTGAAGCCACCTACCTGGCGGAGCCTGGATCCTCAGGATCCTTGACCTTCCTGAGGCATTTCGGACAGATCCTGTGGGAGACTTCGGTCTTCTTGCCCTGTTCGACCTCGCAGCCGGCAAGCGTGAAGACCTGGTTGCACCAAGGGCAGAGCACAGGTATCTTCTTCACTTCTTTCAGGGTTTCCCTCGGTATCCGCTGTGTTATATCTTTTTCATCTGAATCAGCCATATGTTAATTCCCTTTGAAATTCAGCTGGATGGATATTGCAATTTGACGCTTTTTCTCATCTTCTTGTAGCACGACGGGCACATGCCATGGCTTACGCCTGTCTTCTTATTCCTTTCGACCTGCCATTTAGTGACCTTGAATATCCTATTGCACCAAGGGCACACTATGGGGATTGTCTTCATCTCCTCCAGGAACTCCCTGGACATTATCTGTGTAGTATCGCTCACTGGCAGATCATCAGCCATAATCAAAGCCCTTTTTTCCTATTATACCCCAAGTGAAGGCCTTTTGCAACAACCGCATTGAATGGCAGGGCACAGGATTAAAAACTTCCCTGCGTCCAAAGCCCGGAATGGAACATCTCGGAAACCCCGTTTTTTTTATTTACTTTTCAACGAACAAGGTTTGACATGCGCATTAGACGCTGTCAATTATGCGTAAACGGTTACGCAAAACAGCGCGGACATGGAAAAACACAGGATTAACATCAAGGAATTCGCTTCGAGGCTGGGCATCTCCACCGCCACGGTCTCGCGTGCATTCGGCACGAAGGGGCGCATAAGCGAAAAGACGCGGCGGATGATCATCGCCAAGGCGGAAGCTCTCGGATACCGGGCTAACTACCACGCCAGGAACCTCATCAGCAGGAATTCCCATACCATCGCATTCTTCTATCCCCCTCTGATCAAGGGCGAACCCGACTATTTCATCACTGAGATCATGTTCGGGGTCAGCAGTTCCACGTCTTCAAACAGCAATCCGCTCCAGATCCATCCGATTTATCCTGAATCAATGGAATTCTGCAAGGACATCATCCTGAACGGAAGCATCTCCGGAATTATCGTGACAGCCGGAACTCCGGAGTCTTCAGAACTTGTACAAACCGCGAAAAGCGCAGGTCTGCCGTATGTCGTCATTGGCCATATGTCGGGCGAAAAACAGTGCGCCGTAACCTTTGACAACACACGGGGGGCCATGCTGGCCGGAAAATATTTCCGGGACACAGGCAGGAAAAATCCGGCATACGTCGGCGGAATATTCGACAGGCGCAAGAGGGAGGGGTTCAAAACCGGACTCGCCTCCCTCTCATCTAAAATTCTTTTCGACAACGGCGGCAGCACATTCCATGACGGCTACTCATCGTTCGAACGCGTGATCAAATCCGCACCGGAGACCGACAGCGTCCTCTGCGCCAACGACATCCTGGCGATAGGGTTCATCAAGGCCGCCTTGTCCAATGGGTATAAAGTGCCCGAAGACATGGCAGTAATAGGTTTTGACGACATAAAGATCGCAAGATATTTCTCCCCTGCCCTGACAACAGTCAGGCTCCATCTCGATGAGATCGGCGGGAAATCGGTGGATCTTCTCAAGAGGAGCATGGACGAGGAAAAGATGATCTCCGGCGAATCGGTCGAATGTGAGCTGATAGTGAGGGATTCGGCATAGGAATGAAAAGCACGAAATTCGAATACAAAGGGAGTTTAAGATGAATGATATGATCAAAGTAAAACCGAAAGTCAAACCGGTGCTGGATCCCGGGTTCGTGCCCGCGGTCCTGTGGAACAGGGAATACAGCAAGCTGGTTGAGAAAACTGGAAAAGGCGTTGAAATAGCGATTTGCCTTGAGAGGACCAACGGTTCTGTTTCCGTCTTCAGGACAAGAATCCTTCCTGATGAACCGAATTATTCCGGACTGAACCTGAGGTATGTTGAAAGGCTGGTCAAATACCTTCTCTGGATGAAGGGCGGATGGAAGATCACCATCGCGGGAAGTCCGAAGATCGCCGAAGAAATAAAAAGGATATATTCTGTTTCCGGCGGGAGGAAGTTCGACAACGAGATCATGGGCGAAAAGATCTACGGCAAAGACATGCTTGTCTCGTCCTGCGAACTTCGCAATGCGCCTGTTGAAAATGAAACAGCTGTGTCCCCCGGAGGCAACCTCGACGGATGCAGGATCGGATTCGATCTGGGCGGTTCAGACAGGAAATGCGCGGCGGTCATCGACGGCAAGGTCGTGTTCACCGAGGAAATCCCATGGGATCCGTATTTCCAGAAGGATCCGGACTGGCACAGGACCGGCATCAACGACTCCCTCAAAAGAGCGGCCTCACATCTTCCCAGGGTCGACGCCATCGGTGGAAGTTCAGCCGGAGTCTATGTCGACAATCAAGTCCGAGTGGCCTCCCTTTTCCGGGGTGTTCCAAAGGAGGATTTCAAGAGGTCCGTGAGAAACATGTTCATCGACCTGCAGAAGGAATGGAATGTGCCGTTCGTCGTCGTGAACGACGGGGAAGTCACTGCCCTTGCCGGGGCGATGTCGCTCAACGACAATTCCGTGCTGGGAATTTCAATGGGGACAAGCCTGGCGGCCGGGTATGTCGCTCCTTCAGGGAACATAACCGACTGGCTGAACGAACTTGCGTTTGCGCCGATCGACTACCGTGCCGACGCACCTGTGGATGAGTGGTCCAGGGACAGGGGATGCGGCGTGCAATACTTCTCCCAGCAGGCCGTTGCGAGACTCGCACCGCTTTCAGACATGAATTTTTCCGGGGACATCCCATTTGCCGAAAGACTCATCGAAGTCCAGGGGCTGATGAAAAAAGGGGACGTGCGTGCCGGAAAAATTTATTCCACCATAGGAACCTGTTTCGGCTATGCAGTCGCCCAGTATTCGGAATTCTATGACCTGAGGAACCTCCTCTTCCTTGGACGGGTAAGTTCCGGTGCCGGGGGCGAGATAATAATTTCCAGGGCGCAGGAAGTATTGAAGAAGGAATTCCCCGAACTCGCGGAAAAAATAAATTTCAGGACACCGGACGAAAAGATGAAAAGGCATGGACAGGCCGTTGCCGCGGCAAGTTTGCCGAAGATAAAGTAAACAGGAAAATTTTTCCGTTCCGGAAAAATTAACAAGGAAGGGGATAGACAATGAAACTCAAGAGCAGGAAAGCCGATATATTCGTTCCTAACGGAGCGTCCGTGCCGGAGGCGCTCAGGCGCACCACGCATCTGAGCATCGCAGCCCATCAGGACGACACGGAGATATTCGCATACCACGGTATCTCCGAGTGCTTTGGCAGGAGCGACAAATGGTTTTCAAGCGTGATAGCCACGGACGGAGCCGGAAGTCCTCGTTCCGGAGTCTACATGGACTATACGGACGAACAGATGAAGGAGATAAGGATCATCGAGCAGAGGAAGGCGGCATCCATTGGAGACTATTCGATCCAGATCCAGCTCGCATACCCGAGTTCGGCAGTGAAGAATCCTGCCGCAAGGGAAGTCGTCGATGATATTTTTGCGATACTCGCAGAAACCAAACCGCAAGTCGTCTATCTCCACAATCCCGCGGACAAGCATGACACCCATGTAGCCTGCGTCCTGCGCGCAATCGAGGCATTGAGACGGCTTCCTGAAAAAGACAGGCCGGCAAAAGTCTATGGATGTGAAGTATGGAGGAATCTCGACTGGCTTTGCGACGACGAAAAAGCCGTCCTCCCCGCTTCCGAATACAAGAATATCGCGGCGGCTACGCTCGGAGTGTTTGATTCGCAGATCACCGGTGGCAAGAGATACGATCTTGCGGCAATAGGCCGCAGGCTTGCAAACGCGACATTCTTCGCATCCCACGAGACGGATGAATGCGACTCGCTTATTTTCGCGATGGATCTGACGCCGCTTTTGAAGGATGTAAATCTTTCCGTTGCCGAGCTCACCGTCAGCGCAATTGAGAGGTTCAAAAGCGACGTCAAAACAAGGATTAATAAATTTTCGTGAATAAATTTTTGTTCAACAAAAATTTAAAAAAGGAGATAAATCAATGAAACCTACACTTCTAGTGCTTGCGGCCGGAATCGGAAGCCGTTACGGCGGTCTCAAGCAGATTGATCCGGTCGGACCATCCGGCCAGATAATCATCGACTATTCGATATACGATGCGATACGCGCCGGATTCGGCAAGGTTGTCTTCGTGGTCCGCAAGGATATCGAGCAGACCTTCCGCGAGTGCATCGGCAGCCGTTTCGAATCGAAGATAAAGACGGAATATGTCTTCCAGGAACTCGACGCCCTGCCCCCAGGATTCAAGGTTCCGGAAGGACGCCAGAAACCATGGGGTACGGGACACGCCGTCCTTGTTGCGAAAAACGCAATCAGGGAGCCCTTCGCAGTGATCAACGCCGACGATTTCTACGGGCGCTGCGGGTATGAACTTCTCGGGAGCGAGCTTTCAAAGGCGAAAAGCGGAAGCCCTGAAGAATATTTCATGGTTGGATTCGAGCTGATGAAGACGCTTTCGGAACACGGCCATGTGGCGCGCGGGGTCTGCAAGAGCGACCCGACAGGACATCTCGTGGAAGTCGTGGAGCGGACCAGGATTGAAAAGACAGCCGACGGCGCAAAGTTCACAGATGAAAAAGGCGTGATGACAAAGCTCTCCGGCAACGAGATCGCCTCAATGAACATGTGGGGGTTCACTCCTTCGCTTTTCGGGTATCTCGATGAGCAGTTCTCGGAATTCCTCAAGAACAACATCGGGAACTTGAAGTCGGAATTCTTCATACCTACTGTTGTCAGCACGCTCATAAACTCCAAAAAGGCGAAGGTAAAAGTGCTTCCGAGCAGGGACCAGTGGTTCGGCGTGACGTACAAGGAGGACAAGCCGGTAGTCGTTGAAAACGTCAGGAAGCTGATCGGCGCTGGTGTCTATCCCGGAAAACTGTGAGGATTGAAAGTAGGTTGGGCTTTCTGTGTCCGCCGTCTTGTCGCGGCGTAGCCTTGGCGAAGACGGAAGCTTCCCTGCGAAGGGGGAAGCCGACAGTTCTAAAAGTGGCGGGTTAAAACGCCGCCCTACTTATCAGGTAAAAAGTTGAATTGCCGTATACAAAACTAAATTTGTGGAGTTTTATGAGTTCAAATAAAGGTTATGACATCAAATCGATATGCAGGAATTTCCTGATACCCGGGGACTTTGTAAGCGCCGCCCCATATGGCTCCGGTCATATAAACGACACTTTCGAGACGATATTCAACCAGGGCGGACTACAAGTGCGCTACATCCTCCAGAGGATCAACCACAACATATTCAAGGATCCGACGGCACTGATGGAAAACGTGGATCGCGTGACAACTCATATCCAGAAAAAACTTTCCGGTTCGGGCGAAGCCACCCGCAGGACTCTCTCCCTGATAAGGGCGTCTGACGGGAAATCATATGTCAAAGATCAGGCAGGTAACTTCTGGCGGACATACATATTTGTCGAGCACACGAAGAGCTATAATATCATTGAAACTGCGGAACAGGCCTATCAGGCCGCAAAGGCATTTGGCGATTTCCAGAAGAACCTTGTCGATCTGCCCGGCGGCAGGCTGAATGAAACCATCCCGGATTTCCACAATACCCCGAAGCGGTTCGAGGCCTTTGAAAAGGTTTTGGCTGCGGACTCGTGCAACCGCGCGAAATCCGCAGAAAGGGAAATCGCATTCGCATTTAAGAAAAAGGAAATGGTTTTTACACTGCTAAGACTATGCGGCGAAGGCAGGATTCCGGAGAGAATCACCCATAACGACACGAAGCTGAACAACGTCCTTCTCGATGAAAAAACCGGCGAAGCCGTATGTGTTATCGACCTCGATACCGTGATGCCGGGGCTTGCACTCTATGACTTCGGGGATCTCGTGCGGACAAGCACGAGCCCGGCAGCCGAAGACGAAAAGGATCTTGCAAAGGTGAAGATGCAGATGCACATGTTCGAAGCCCTGGCAAAAGGATATCTTGACGCCTCCGGGGAATTCCTGACAAAAACAGAAGTCGAATACCTGCCGTTCAGCGGAAAGCTTATCACCTTCGAGATTGGAATCCGGTTCCTGACGGACTACCTTTCAGGCGACACATATTTCAAGATCCACCGCGAAGGGCACAATCTCGACCGCTGCCGTACGCAGTTCAAGCTGGTTGAGTCCATCGAGGAACAAGAGGCCAATATGAAAAAATTTTTGCAAGACAAAAAATTTATATAACTATTGCAATCAGAAAGGACACCATGAAGATACTAGTCACCGGCGGGGCGGGATTCATCGGCAGCCATATCGTCGAACACTTCCAGGGCAAGGCAGATGTTGTCATACTCGACAATTTCCGTACTGGAAAAAAGCAGAATATCAAGGGTTTTGACTACAAGCTTATCGAGGGGAGCATTCTTGACAGGAAAGCTGTAAAGGAAGCGGTAAAAGGGGCGGACTATGTTTTTCACATGGCCGCTGGAATAAGCGTCGTCGAGTCCATGGAGAAACCTGTCGAATATGTGCAGGTGAACACCGAAGGAACGATCATTGTCCTTGAAGAGGCGGCAGCAGCAGGTGTCAAGAAGCTTTGCTTCAGCACGTCCGCCGCATGCTACGGGGAGAATCCCGAATCCCCGAAGATTGAGACGATGAAACCCGATCCGCTCAGTCCTTATGCGATCACCAAGCTTGATGGAGAATACTATTGCGAGATGTTCGCAAGGGAAGGTAAATTGAAGACCGCGTGCCTGAGATACTTCAACGTCTTCGGCCCCCGCCAGGATCCAAAAAGCGCATACGCCGCAGCGATACCGATCTTCGTGTCCAGGGCGGTCGCCAACTCTGCAATATCAATCTACGGCGACGGGGAACAGACCCGGGATTTCGTCTATGTAAAAGATGTCGTGGCCGCAAACATCTTCATGTCGCAGAACGAACCCACAGGCGTTTTCAACGTGGCGTATGGCAGGAAGATAACTATCACCGATCTCGTAAAGATGATCATAAAAATGACAAACTCTAAATCCAAGGTCGAATACAAGCCCGAACGTCCCGGGGAGATAAAGCATTCCCTTGCATCCATAGGGAAACTTCTTTCAACCGGCTTCAAGCCGGCCTCCGACTTCAACGAGGGCATGAAGAAGACCGTGGATTATTTCATGGTAAATATTCATTGAACGAACATCGTTCAGTGAATATTTACAGAAAACACCCATTAAAATGATCTTTTACAGCTTGATATTTCTATTATTGGGCATTGTAATGCACCATGAATGATAATTGCACAATAGAGATTTGCCTCTCTGGGAACTGGCAGGTCGCCACAGAACTTTCATTGAAAGGAGACCCTCTTCACGGACATGAACGAACTCCAGTGCATTTTCTCGCTACAAATCATGAAGACGAAGAGTCGCTCCGCAGCGAGATGAAAAGGCTCCTGTCACTGCTCCCGAATATTCCTCAATGGCTGCGGGATGCCGGTATCGGCACGCCTATCCTCGAACGTTGTGAAGAGCGTTGCCGCCGTGTAATGGAGGATCTGGCGGAAAAATGAAGATTAAAGCTGACATTAAACGCCGTGCAATCCTTTACGATGCCATCGATCAAGGGGAACTGGGTTTCCCGGAGGCGTTGCGTAAACTGCGTCGTTCCGTGGGCAAGACGCAATCCGAATACGCCAAACTGGTGGGGCTCTCCTCGCGGATTCTAAAAGAGATTGAGCAGGGACGCGGGAATCCCACCTTGAAAAGTATCCGAAAAGCATTGAAACCGTTCAATCTGGACATCACAGTCCGCCGCAGGATTTGAACTGTAAATATTCACGGTTGCAGGCCTCGCAACGGGATATGCCTTCCGGGCTTGAACGAATAACAAGGACAGTTTCAAAGGATATGTCAACAAAATCAGGGAAAATATGGTTCTCGTCATGATTCTGGGTATCGCGGTGTACGGGGAACATCTGAGCCGTCTGATGTGGACCGGCTGCCTGATAGCCGTCCTGTCGGTGGGGATGATCGGGTATGGCAGTACCCGGGACTCGTGTCCCGTGGGTGAAGGAATCCCCCCTACCAGGGCATAGCCTCACATACACCTATAGTATTTCAGATTTATGATTTTAGATTTCAGCGGCCCACTGCGGTGGCCGCAGTTTTATCAAAATGAAACTGCCAGGAAGAACACGCTAAAGCCGTGAACACCAACGGCAGTTTCAAAGGAATAAAATAACTCGGTTCAATACTTTTCCTGAACTCCCGCATTTTTAATTCTTCTTGAACCCAAACCCAATAATCCAGCTTGACGCGCCGTGGCCTCTTAGCAAAGGCGGATAATCCAAAAATCCATTAATCCGTCATCCTGTGGGATGACTGTGATTTATCATCACTCCGCATGCGCTGTCATGCAAACAGAGGTACGCCGGTTAAAAAGGGACATGGCTTGATTAGCTGCATCAATTCCTTCTCTTCCTTCTGCTTCACGCAGTCCATCTCGTAGTCCTTCTGAATATTAAGCCAGAAATCAGGCCCCATCTTGAAATATATTCCAAGACGAAGCGATGTGTCTGCGCTAACCCCCCTCTTTTCAAGGCATATTTCGTTTATCCGCCTCGGTGGAACTCCGATGTCCCTGGCAAGCCTGTTCTGGCTTATTCCCATTGGCTTCATGAATTCCTCGACAAGTATTTCTCCGGGATGTATAGGCTTCATCTTTTTTGCATTCATATTTTCCGTCCTTACTTTAATGATAATCCATTATTTCCACGTCGTATGCGTCGGTCTCATGCCACCTGAAGCAGATCCGCCATTGCTGATTTATCCTTATGCTGTATTGTCCCATTCTTGCCCCTTTCAACGGTTCAAGTCGGTTGCCAGGTGGAACATTCAGGGATTCGATTGTCCCCGCCCTATTGATAATCTTGAGCTTTCTGGCCGCTATCCTCTGGATATCCGTTGGCAGCTTCTTTGAAAACTCAAGGTTGAATATTTTCTCGGCTTCCCGATCCTTAAAGTTTTTTATCATGATAGCATCATATAACGTTATACGTTATAATTCAAGCCTTGGCTTCTAAAATCTTCTGAATTTCCGTGTTTTTGAAAATCCCCTGCTTGTCCCAACGCATCTTCCCCCTCTTGATTTTCCCGCTCCTCCGACTATCTTCAATACACTATGAAAATCAATTTCCATAAGAGCATTTCCATGACACAGTCCAGGGTAAAGGAGATTTCCATCCGCAGCCCGATCATATTTTCTGCGTTGATCATGCTGATCGTAATTGCAATAGGCCTGGCCATCTTCATGTTCTTCAATTCCGCAGCGCCAAACACAATCACCATAGCTGCAGGTCCGGAAGGCAGCATATTCAGCAAGACCGCTGAAAAGTACAAGAAGATCCTGGCAAGACAGGGCATCAAGCTGGTGATTCTCCCATCCGAAGGCTCGCTGGACAACCTGAAAAAACTGGTGGATTCCAGGATCAAGGTCGATGTCGGCATGGTGCAAGGCGGAGAAACAGAAGGGATCGACATAGACAACCTGGTTACGCTGGGCAGCGTTTCCTACCAGCCGCTCATTATCTTTTACCGTGGCGAATGCAAAGACAAGCTTTCAGAATTCAAAGGCCAGTGCCTGGATATCGGCCAGAAAGGCAGTGGGTCTCACGTCCTGGCACTGGCTCTCCTCAAGGCAAACGGCATTGAACCGGGGAACGGGGCGACGCTGGTCAATACTCCCCAAGCCGACCTGGCCCAGGCTTTGCTCGACAAACGCATCGACGCTATTTTCGCCATGAGCGACTCGGTGCCAATTGAAACGCTGCGCCAGCTGATGCATACGCCCGGCGTACGTCTTTTCAGCTTCTCCCAGGCAGATGCCTATATGCGCCGCATCGCCTATCTGAGCAGGCTGGAACTGCCGATGGGCGCGTTCGACCTTGGGAAGAACGTCCCTGCCGAAGATGTGATTATGATCGGACCAACTGTTGAACTGGTCGCCCGGAACAATATGCATCCCGAGCTCATCGACATTCTTCTTGAAGCAGCGCGCGAAGTCCACGGCCCAGCAGGCCTTTTCAAAAAAAGCGGTGAATTCCCTGTCCTGCTGGAACATGAATTCCGCGTCAGTCCTGACGCCGCCCGCTACT